>JAFGTD010000068.1 GCA_016934295.1 Acidobacteriota bacterium | reverse complement strand
TGGGATTGTTCAGCAAGGATCTGAAGAGTTTCGTTCTGTGGCCGGGAAAGACACAACCGAGAGTCAATGATATAGACCGTCCTCCCATTGAAAATATGCCGCCATCCAATGTGAAAATACGCAAATACTGCTCGAATCAGCTGGCGGTGAAATTCATGGATATCGACCGCCTGCACCAGAATCTCTCAGGCTGCCATCATGTTATGGTTGCCGGAACCTACGAAAAGGCCCTCCGCGAAGAAATGATGCGGATGGGGATTCAAATCATCGGGCCGTCGGATATGTCGTCTCCCGCATAGCAGGCAGAAAGCAGCGTGCCTCAAATTGAGCCCATTTTGCCGATGGTTTCTGTATGGATAAAGCGGGCGGAAACAGGCATGGTTTTCCGCCTGAACTTTTTCTTTACTTCATGTTCTTCTTTTTCACCACCCATTCGGGATCCCGGCAGAGCGTGCAGTCCGGGCCCACGAACGCTTTGCCGGCTTCCTGGTCGCCCTTTAACTGCCACTGCAGCCACAGCCGCGCCGCCTGTGCCATCTTTCCGCCGAAAGGCTTGCCCAGCGACCCGTTGTGGCCCACGTTGTCCAGGTTCGCGTTGAACAGCGGAATGCCTTCTATCTGCTCGTAGTCGCTCTCGGAGTTCTGATATGCAATGTCCTTTTCGCCGCCCATCAGATAGATCACCGGAGTGTGCAGCTTTTTCAGCGTCTCCTCGGTGCCCGGCATAATATAGTTGAATGATTCGCCGTCCGGTCCCTTCATCGGAATTTCCGGCTGCATGCCGCGGAATACGCCGCTGTTGAAGATGACGGCTGTTTTAACCCGTGGATCTGCCGCTGCCTCCAGTGCTTCCAGGCCGCCGCAGGATTGGCCGGATACGGCAATCATGTCGGCCGCAATCCTGCCGTAGTACGGGCTTTCAGGATCTTTGTTCCGAGCAAGGGCCCAGTCGATGGCCTCGAAGAGGTAACCGGTCTTCGAGCGTTCCGGGCTCAGCGCGTTCACAAGGGCATCCGATGGCGGACCCTGCGCAGTCCCGTTCGCGTTCGGCCGTCCCTCCGGCGGAAACGACGGCTGAATCGGCCCGGTCGCGATGACCAGGAAGCCGTAGGAGGCAATCTCCGTCAGATATGTCTCAAACGCATTGCCGATCATAAAACACCCGCCGTTACCAAATGCCATAATGGGCAGCTTCCCTTTAACGGCTTCCAGATCGACGGGCCGGTACACGGTATGCCGGGCAAGCGACGGCTCCATCATTTCCTGCACTTTGTAAGGCCCGTTGGTCTGGAACACCGGTTCTCTAACAACAATGGCGCCGGACTGCGGTGGATTTTGCTGCGCACTCGTTTGACCCAAAAGAACAGTCATCGTCACTGCGATCATTGCGTACCATTTCATAGTTATGCCTTAATGCTGAAGGTATCAGCAATTCAGATCACTTTTGCGAAACAGCGTTCAAACCGGCAATTCGTCCGAAGTGTATGGCCATTCCGTGGCTGAGCCCGGGACACATAGTCGGATAATCGCCGGCGAACCGGCCGCCCATGGTATTACCCGCGAGATAGATCCCGGGAATGACTTTCCAGTTTTTATCCAGCGGCTGCAGCTTCCGATTGATATTCAAACCGCCCAGAACGGTGAGCAGGGAATAGCCGCTTCTGCCGGCATAGTACGGTGGCCTGTCGATAGCAGAAAGGCGGTCGGGCCTTTTTCCAAAATCGAGGTCTTTCCCCAGACGAGCCAGTGTATTGTACCTTTTTACAGTAGCTTTGAACGTTTCTGCAGGCAGTTTCATCCTGGCTGCCAGTTCTTCGATAGAATCGGCCGTTAACGCGGCTTTGGCCACTTCCCGCCGGATTTTTTCGGTGGCAATAATGATTTTCCCCAAGCCTATCCCATGGAAAGGGAGTTCCTCCGGATACTTGGAGTCGAATACCTGCCAGGCCATCCTCCCGGGCTGCCGCTCGACGGCATTCACATTGCTTTGAATCGGCACGTCTTCATTTTGAAATCTTTCTCCCAGGAGATTCACCTGCAGGAAGGCGGAACTCAGAAGAGGACCCGCAGGACCGTGTATCATCGGCGTATGCGGTCCCGGCTCCATTACCGCACCGATCCAAATGGCCATCATGTGCCCGTCTCCGGTGGAAGTGGTTATCAGCGGCGCGAGATACGAGGATTGGGGGCAGTATCTAGCCATCATTTCGGCGTTGTTCCCGTAATCTCCCGTGCAGAGTATGACGGCTTTGGAAGCATTGAACTGCAGATATTCTCCGGCCTCATTTTGAGCGATGACTCCGGTGACGCGGCCGTTCCTTTTTCTCAACAGCTGTTTTGCGCGGATCTTGAAATAAGCGGCAACGCCTTTATCCAAGGCATTGTCCATCAGGCATTTTGCCACAGGGCGCTCGCTGCGGTAATGGTGCGTGACCTGGTATTGGGGATAGTATTCCGTTGCGTTGTTGAAAGCCGGCGGCGGGGGATATTGTTTTATAAACACCTCGAGACCGGCGGCATCCGTCATATTCATCAGCCAGTCCGCGGTTTTACCGCTTCCCTCCGCCCACATTCTTATCAATCTCTGGTCCGGCTTGTTCGATCCGTATTTCATGAGATTCAGTATGATTTCGTCTTTATCGATTTCTATTCCCAGCTTCTCCTGAAGCCGGCTGCCGATAAAGGCGTTATCGTGGCCGCGGGCCTGGACTGTTGCCGTTTTTTCCAATAAGACGGTTTCAGCTCCCTCTTCCGCTGCGGAAATGGCGGCGCTCAGCCCGGCTATTCCGGCACCTACCACCACTACTTCCGCATCTATACATTTCTTGATATCGCCGGATGGAACCGGATCGGGCGGCAACTCGAAAGCATATTTCCTTTCCGGGATTATGTCTTTTCTTTTCCGGACAGGCGGCGCTTTCAATGGAGGCAGGAATCCCACTCTGGTTGAAATTGTTTTCCCGGCTCCTGAAGGCAGAGGCTGCCGTCCGGTTGCGGGTTTGGAATCGCGGAGGCGGGATTTGTCTGGCGATTTTCTGTTCGATTTTCCGCTCAAAGCATGCCTATTGATAATTTTATCCGATATATGTAAATGTCCTATATGCCTTCGAAAAAAATCCTGGGACCGTTTATGCAAAGCGTGTCCAATTCGGCTTCGGGCGCCCCCATCTCTTTCAGTTGAGGAGGGACGGTCTTTCGGCTATTTCCTCGAGTTTTTCTTCTATAAACATTTGAGCTTTAAGCAGATCTCTTTCATCAGGCCTGTTCCGGATATCCCCGTGGAAGGTTCGGGGCATGGGGTCATCGACATATTTGCCGGGACAGCAGAAACGGCCGATATATTGAAAACCGATGTGCTCCAGTTCCAGTGCCAGCAGCAGCGCCGCGGGATCCGCCTCTTTGGGCCCGAATTCATATCCGGCATAGGTGATGAAAACTACCGCCTTGGGGGAATCGGGACCCAGAATTATTTTTCCATGATCAGTCTTCGGCTCTTTGTGAGGGGGAATCTCCGGTATCGGCTCCGAAATATAGGGAATGGTTTCATCCCTGAACCGCAATGTTATTCTGGGATCCATTCCCGTTCTGAAACCTCTTAACATATTCAGAATTTCATTATAGGGCAGATGCGCCCTGAGACCGGAGCCGGCGCAGACAAAATCATAGGAACGGATGTCGACAGGCGGCCTTAGTATATCTTCGGCATTTTTACGAACTTTGAAAATGTCGCATTGCCAGCCGTTCTTTTCAAATGTTTCTTTGAATTTAAGCGCGACTTTTTCCGTGTGGCCCGTGATTGAAGAATAGGTGATCAAGCATCTTTTACCCATTGATGTAACCGGTATCCAGTTTCAACTTATTCACCGGAGCGCTCCTTTATTGACTCCGATTATATCTTGCCCAGAGCTTTGAGCACCTTGTCGGGAGTGGTGGGATAGTCCAGGATCCATTTGCCTGTTGCGTTGTATATGGCGGAAGAAGTGATACCGGCGAGGCTGGCGCCGATGTTTTCCCCGATGCCGTATGCGCCATAAGCGCAATAACCCAAATGACTTTCGTTAAGGATGCATTGGACGGGCGCAAAATCGTTCATCGTCCCGATGCAGTAACCGATATTGTCGAAATTCAACCCCACACCGGTCTCCGGACAATAGACCTTCTCTTCGGTTGCGCTCCTGCCAAAGCCCATGACGGCGCCGCCATACTGCTGTCCCATGGCGCCTGCGGGATTAAAGGCATGGCCTATGTCGTTGACGCAAACCGCATTGGTTATTTCAATCTGTCCGGTTTCGGTATCCACCTCCAATTCTATGAAATGGGCTTGCCTGGACATGATGTAGTTTTTCGAGTCCGGCTTCCCGTCTGAAGTCAATCCCGATAC
>JAFGTD010000067.1 GCA_016934295.1 Acidobacteriota bacterium | reverse complement strand
TTGTCATTTAATAAAAAATGACCAATGACCAATGACAAATTATTGGAGCCGCACTCCTAACCTTTCCCGATCCGCTTGAAGATGGTAAGGACGTTTTCGTCGCCGTCGCGCTTATAGGAATATCCATCCGTCAGCGCCTTGAAGAGATAAATGCCGAATCCGCCTGCAGTTCCCGAATTGATTTTCTGCTCAAGTTCCAGGGGAGGCACTTCGGCGGGATTGAATGGGACACCCCGATCCCTCGCTTCCATATAGAAAACTTCTTCCTCACTCCAGAACCTGACTTTAATGGGTCCACTTCCGTTCGGGTAGGCATGGCTCACGATATTGACGAGGATCTCATGGAATGCAAGTTCCAGCTTAATCGACTCCTCTTCAGCACAGTGCATTTCGCGCAGCATCTCCGCGAGGAAGCCACGGATTCTTTCGATCTCCGCGAGATCCGCTTTTACTTCAATCTCTTTCCATCGCGGTGCAGTCAATATTCATCCTTTTATAGACGCACGTTTCATAACAGTCTTACATGCACCAGGGCGCACCCAAGCGCATGAAAATATCATGAACAGCGGATGTAGGGGCGAACCTTGTGTTCGCCCCTACGATTTTTGAGACAGAAGGCCCTTGCAAAGCAGCTCGAACCGTCACAAAGCCCCCCTGGAAGCGTTCGGCAATCCCGCAGCCTTTCTCTTGACGATGACAAGAGTCATGTCGTCGCGAAGCTCATCACCCGCACTGAAGCTGCGTACGCTTTCATTAATCTTTTCCAGGATATCTTGCGGTGATAGGTCGAAGAATTTGCGGAGCTGCTGACAAAGACGTTCTTCTCCGAATTCCTCGTTCTCGGCGCTCCGGCCTTCCACAATGCCGTCCGTATAGAGGCACAGGAGTTCGTCCGGGCCGAATTCAATTGTTTTCGTTTCATAGCCGGCGGATGGGAACATCCCAAGGCAATAACCGGTATTGTCCAGAGTTCGGATGTTCCCGGCGGGATTTATAAACATTGGCGGATTATGCCCGGCATTGACATAGGACATTTCCAGCTTGTCACGATTCAGCACGCCCAGAAAGAAGGAAATGAACGTATATTCATCCGAATCCTCACAAACGAGGCCGTTCAGTTTGGCGGCGAGCAAGCCAAGGTCTTTGACAGTGGGAATCAATGCGCAGAGCGAGGCTCGCAACGATGCCATTAGAAATGCCGCTCCGACTCCGTGTCCGGATACGTCCGCGATGACAATCGCCAGCGAGGACGGATCCCAGGAGATGAAATCAAAATAATCACCCCCGATGTGCCGGCAGGGCCACGTATTTCCCGCGATATCATAGGGCTCGAAGATGGTTTCCCCTTGAGGCATAAAATTCCGCTGGATCCTCTGCGCCATCATTAATTCCTGCTCCATTCGATCTTTTTCCAGAGATTCTTCGAAGAGCCGAGTATTTTCGATCTTGAGCGCCGCGAGGTTGGCCAATACCGTCAGCAGCTTGAGATCCTCCTGGGAAAACTTCCCGAAGAGCGCATCCCGGTCGGAATAAATCAATCCGACAATTTCACGATTGTTCCACAACGGAACGCACATCGCTGAACGGACTTGTCCTGCGACAATGCTTTCCTGATCGCTCAGTTTTTTGTCCGATTGGACATCCGAGATGAGGATGGCGGAGTTCTTTTCCAGGGCGGTCCGGAGAATGCTTCTGCTGACAACAATATTTTGCGCTCTGAGGGAAGTCCCATGGACGCGAACCACCTTTGGGACAAGTTCTTCATGCTCCTTGAGCATAAGAATTCCCCGCCCCATAGGGATGGCCTGCGTGACAAGATCCATTATGTAGTCCAACAGCTTGCTGAGCTCCATGTTGAAAATCAGAGCCTGGCTTACCTCGGTGAGGACGGCGGAAAGGTTTTGATCCCGCTGCACGCGCTGGAAACCGGGAGCTTCGACCTGAGTTTTTTCCGGTCCCGCCAGGGGGAAGTCTTTCAATATGTCGTCGACCTGGATGACCGTGCTGGAGATCGAGAAGAAATCCGCATCTTCCACCATGCTTACTCTGTGTTCGAATTCATGTTCGAAGGTAATCCGCGTCGAGCCGATCAGGATTTCGTCCCCCCGATTTAGAAGGACTTCCTCATGGATTTGGTTGCCGTTGAGAAAGGTGCCATTCTTGCTGCCGAGATCCCGGACGGCATAGCCCTTGCCGGAGGGGAAAATGACGGCGTGACGGGAAGAACTGAAGTGGTCGGCAAGGACGATGTCATTGCCCCAAGTCCGGCCGATTTGAATCTTTTTATCGCTCAATGTAATGACTGAGGCTTCCCCATTTTGGGGGCTGACTAGCAAAACCGGCATCGGAGTCTCCTCTAAACGAAACGACCTACGACCCGGGGCTTCACCATGACGAGTCGTTGGTCCAGACCTTTGACCAGCCTTTTCAAATGACGGATTCTTTCTTCCAGCGGCAGATCCTCGATGAGCGGGAATAAATACAACCTAATGTCCCGGCCCAGGACGTTGTCGAGAAGCTCGAGTGAAGCGTCGGCTTTCTTGTGCGTCCCCTGTGTGATGTTTTGGTAGGCTTTTACTATGTCATCGGATGGGTAGATGAGTGTCAGCAAATCGAAAATGCGTTTGATCATAATTCCCACGGCCGGATTCGGATCAGAAACCGAATCCGGCAAGTCCGGCGACAATTTGTTCTCGGCGCCTGAAAGATAGAGATTGTATGTTTTTCTGACAATGGAAAGTACGCCATTCTCAATCGTCTTTTTCTTGAAGTGAATCTTCGGATGCATCGAATGGATCTTGTATAAAGAGTCGACAAGGTCCGCCTCCAGCTCCTCGTTACCGCAGGACAGCTGGACGCATAAAATGTCTGCTGCTTTCTGATTCCCTATGCGGGCAAGTATATCAGGAATTGTGCTTCGGACCTCCAGAGGATAGGCTTCATTTTGAAGCTGCACTCTCAGGATGTCCTCGATCCCGGGGCCATAGGATGCGAGCGCATTCTGAGCTTCATACCGGGACATGGGATTTTCGAGGAGTGCGATGATGGGCGACACGTGCTCGGCGCACCGATGCATGGCGGCGCTGCTCAGCGCATAATTAATAACGCTCAGGGAGGAATCCCGGAGAAGATGGTCGAGGCACTGGATTACTATGGGCGTCGGTTTCATGAAGCCGATCAGTTTTGCCGCCTCCATTCGCTCGATTTCCGTAAATGCTTCATCTTTAATAATTGCTCTGAAACGCGCTTCCATCGCCTTTCGGTAAACATCGAGATCCATGATCTCCGTGACCATGGTTTCGGTTTCCTTTTCGGCCAGGGTCTCCTCGATTCCCGGGTAAAATACCTCGCCGGCGACGTCGAGCAGGGAATCCATGGAACGAGCTTTCACTTCCCCCTCCCGGAAGGTCAGGAATTCCTTAAGCTCCGGTGTCAGTGTTTCCTTCCGGATAAGGTGGAACAGGTTCATTGCGTAAAGCGTCGAACTCACCTCGCGGCTTTGCAGGGTATCTGCGATCAGGCGAGCTCTATCGACATCCATATTTTCGGCAAGCACCTTATGAGGATCCTGCCATTTTCTGGAGAGGTCTTTTTTTACCGTGGCCAGATATTCCGCGTGGATTTTCCAGATGAGGATGATGCTGAGGATCGCGAAGCAGAATATCAGGATCCCGAGTTGACGGATTTGCTCGATGGAAGAGATACGATCGAAGGAAGATATGCGATAAAGAATCCAGAAGAGAGCAGCGCCCAATCCCACCGCGACTTTGTTGACAAACATGTCGATGAATATTTTGGCTTCGTACTTTATGGAAGGAGGGATGGGAATGTAGAGCAGTTCCCGAAGGGACTGGCTGATCGTATTGTCGAAGGTCTTGTCGCTCCCGCGAATGAAACAGGCCCAGGCGATAATGCCGGCTGCCGGAAATAGAAAAACGGCGAGGGTCCCGAGGCACAGCACAGACGGAGCGAGAAGCAGTCCGAAGCGGATTCCGAAATTTTTCAATATCTGTCCCGTGCTGAGCAGATGAAATATCGCGGATATGAGAAGGATGGCGAGAAAGAACGAGGCGAGGAAAGACGTCCGCGCTTCGTCGGTCGGTATCGCCTGCCTGACGGCTATCTTGAACTGGGTATTGATGAGAGATCCCACAATGATGGCCGACGCGATCGCTCCCGCCAGAATTCTGAGATATTTGTTCTTTCGTATGCTTCGCAGGCTTTCCAGATAATCCGGTTTCATGCGGGCAGTTTCCGTGGAAATGTCCTTCTCGAGTTTTTTCCGCCCGGCATACAGATGATTGATGATGGCCAGTATCAGCAACAATACTACGGGACCGATGAGCAGAAGATTTTCGGGTCCCATTGTATGGGCAAGCCGGGAAGCAGACAGCGAACCGATGATCCCGCCCAGCAGTCCTCCGGTGACAAAAAAGCTGATCGTCCTCTTTGCCTGACGATGATTAAAGACATCGTTGACCGCGAGCCAGAAATGCGTCACGGACATGACGATGAAGATGTCGCTCCAGAAGCAGAAAACAAAAACGGGCACGGGCCAGGAACGCTGTATCCAAGGGATTATTGTGCCGGTAAAGGGAATGGGGCTGTCCGGAGCGCCTGTTTTGAAGACGCACCAGAAAAGGATGATAAGGACGATAAAGGAGATGGTTGCCCAGGAGAAATACTTTCTGCGCGGCCATCTGTTGAGAAGCCGGGTATTGAAGGCGACGACAAAGCCGATCAAGCCGGCGGTAATAAAATCGGCATAAGGCCACCACGCGGGAGTAACGTCAATCAGGAAGCTTTCTTTTATCGGCTTGATGATGTAAATGGAAAACGTGGTCAGGAAGAAATATAGAAACAATTGCAGCGCCTGCTCGGCCTCATCCGGTCGGATATCCGTGAAACGGCACAGGAGCCTGTGTAAACGTTCATTCGGCATTGTGTGCATCCTTCCCCAGTCCGGAGGATCCTAACGCCTGGTAAAGCTCTGCAACGCCGATGTCTCGTTGTCGAAAACGTCAAGAACGCGTTTCAGCCCCGTAACCATGAAGACAAAGTCGAGTTTTCGAGAGATCCGGGCCAACTTGATTTTTCCGCCCAGGTTTTGGGTTGAAGTGAAGCTGGCCAGTATTTCACCTACGCCGAAGCTGTCGATGAAATCCACTTCCCCGAGATTGAGCAGAATGTTTCTCTTCCCTTGCTCCAACTGCGACTTAACGGCCTGATGGAGAGTCTGCCCCGTGACGTGCAACCGGCTGAGTTCCCCGGAGACATACAAAACCGCTACTCCGCTCCGATCCTGAGTTGTTATCTGCATAATCAAATAACTATACAAATGCACATTGCAAAGTCAACAATCCGATTTGATGCAGGTGCAAACAGAAGGTCGAAGGATCGGAAAGAAAGATTGATTTTACCGGCCTGTGCCTTCAAAGGGCGAACACTAGGTTCGCGTAACAAGCGGCGGTGTATTGGATCCTGGGTCATTGATTATCGATATTGCTGGACTGAAGAAAAGAAGGGCGAACACAAGGTTCGCCCCTACATCGCTGTACGTCATTTCATGTTTAATCAGGAGTCAGCCGGTGGCGATACCGGCTTTTGACCTTTGACTTCTAACGATCCACATTAACCATAAAAGCGTTGCCCTTGACCTCCGTGAGCAGGATGTAGAGCCTGTCGGAAGTGATCCCGAACGGAATCCCGCCGAACATTTTGGATGCCGGATTGTGCAGATGCAGGGTTCCGACAGGCGCGCCGTCGGGCCGTCCTCCGGCGGCGATTCTTTGCGCCCACACGCAGTAGTAATCATCGCGGCTCGATGCGTAGTAGAGCAGTTTCCCGTCGGGCGACCAGCTGGGACTGCCGAGATAGTTGGGGTCTTCAGCAATCCGGACCCACGCATCCCGCGTCGCCGGCTCCTTGCCGACAGGGGCGACGTACAGCGCAGCCGGGCCGTCCGGCCGGGCTACGATAAAAGCGACCCAGCGGCATCCGGGAGAAAGCGCTGCGTCCCACAGCACCCCGCCCGTGATATCGAGAAGAGGCACTTGCCCGCCGCTCTCAAGGTTCTGACGCACGAGCCGGCTTCCATAGGAGATCAGTGCTTCCGCGGGAGGCGAGAAGAAGTCGTGCACGAAACAGTTTTCGCAGACCTCGCGCGGGGAGGTCGCGCCGGGCTCGGATAAGTGCACTACCTGCTTTCCCTCAGCAGTATTGAGCAACGCAAGACGCGATCCGTCCGCACTCAATCGCGACCCTTGAAAGAGATCAGTGGAAGCCACAATCTCTTCGCGCCCGGTTGCGATATCCCGAACATGAACCTTGATGCCTTGAGATAAACGAGTGCCGGCACTATAAGCCAGTCTTGAACCGTCGGCCGCGACACTGAGAGAAAATTTGACGTCTGAATCAAAAGTAATCTGGCGGCCCTCGCCGGATACAGTGGGCTCGTTCGCTCTCAGCGGCCACGACCAGAGATTGATGCTCGGGGCCCAGGAGCTGAATGCCAGGCGGCCGTCTGCGGATATCGAGGTCGCCAACTGTGTTCCCAAAGGCGACGTGATCCTCTGCGGACTGCCGGTCACTTCCCAGGGCGGTCCGGAGATCGATGCCCTGTAAATACTCATGCCGCCGATTGCCGTGCCTTCCGACCAGTACACGTATTTACCGCGCCAGGCGAATGTGAAGCGAATGAACGAATTCTCGGCAAAGGCGGGTGCGACAGTCCGCTCCGGATCTCCGCCAGCGACCGGAGCGATCCACCAATCCCGGCCGTTCGGTTCGTCGTCGCGGCTTCCGTCGATGAGGATATACCTGCCGTCGGGCGACCAGACCGGCGGCGAGTGCGTAGGCCCCACCGACGCCATGGATAAGGCCGGCTGGAAAGGTTTTGGGGTGCCGCCCCTCGCGTCGACGAGGTACGGCTTTCCCTTCCTCACCAGGGCCGAAGAGACGACGTAGGCGATTGTAGAGCCGTCCGGAGAGAAACGGGGAAGCACGCCCCGGTCCGCAATCCACCGCTCGTCGCCGCCCAGCAAGCCGATCTCATAGATGCCGCCCCCATCGCGGTCGGAGTGGAAGACGATTTTGGACATATCCGGCGATATATCCGCCATATAGTCCCCGGCTTCATGGCTGGTCAACCGGATGGGCTCCCCTCCGTTCAGTTGCTGCAGGTAGAGGTTGAGCGGGCCTTCACGATCCGAGGAGTAGACCAGCCATTTACCGTCCCGCGAGATCGTTGGAAAGACAACCATGCCGGATTCGAAGGTGAGTTTTTCCGATTCGTCGAAAGTCGGAGCCGCGGGCTTGTGGATTAACCGCCACGCGACGGCTGCTCCGGCGGCAAACAGAACCAGCACTGCCGCGGCGATAAGCCACGTGCGCCTCCTCCGCTCCGGCGCTGCCGGTGTGGCTGCCGACAACCTGCCTGAATCGGACTCCTCCTTGAGGTCCTCCAATGCGACCTTCAAATCCGACATGGTCTGCCAGCGCCGCGCGGGGTCCTTGCGCAGGCAGCGCAGGATGGCTTTTTCCAGATCGTGCGGAATATCGGGGCTTAACGGAGCAGGCTCCTTATTGAGAACCGCCGATATTGTTGAAATCTTGCTGTCGCCCTGAAACGCCCGGCTGCCCGTGATCATCTCGTACAACACCGATCCGAAGGAAAAGATGTCCGAGCGGGAATCAATCTCTTTGCCTTCCGCCTGCTCCGGCGACAGGTAGGCAACAGTTCCAACAATGACTCCCTTTTCCGTAACAGGTTTTTCTCCGGCTTCCATGGTGGCCGTGGCGGTAAACTCGCCGGCCGCGGCGGTTTCCGTGAGTTTGGCGAGGCCGAAGTCGAGAATCTTCACCGTGCCGTCTTCGTTCACCATGATGTTGGAAGGTTTCAAATCGCGGTGAACTATTCCGGCGGAATGTGCCTTGGCCAGCGCATCGGCGATCTGGACTGCATATTTTAGTGTGTCCTTGAGGGGGAGCCCCCGGCGGCCGATTTGCTCATCGAGGGTTTTGCCCTCCACGAATTCCATTGCAATGAAATCCACGCCCGCATCCGAGGAAACGTCGTAAATATGGACGATGTTGGGGTGGTTCAGGGCCGAAGCGGCTTTGGCTTCCTGTACGAAGCGTCTCTTGCGGTCTGGATCGGCGACCTTCTCGGCGGGCAGGATTTTCAGAGCCACGAAGCGGGACAGATGCAGATCCTTCGCCTTGTAAACTTCTCCCATCCCGCCGGAACCGATCTTTTTTACAATTTCGTAGTGTTCCAGGGTCTTGCCGATCATGGATCCGCATACCTCCAAGCACAGGGTGTTGTGTCGTAAGTTGTGAAGCGTGGTTGTGATTATACGCCGCCGTTGCCGATGTCGGAAGGGAAATGGATTTGCCGTTTATCAATTATCAATTGCCATTTAATAAAAAATGACCAATGACCAATGACAAATTCTCTTGGGAAATGCCTACTGTCTCTCGATTGTCTCGATAATCGAATCCCTGCGGGCGTTAAGGGCGAGGATCTCTTCTTCATTGAGATAGGGAGCGAGAAGATTCTTTATCTTCTCCCGGTCCCAGGTGAGAAGCTTCCGGTACAGCTTTTGGGAGCACTGCGAGATCCGGCATTCCGTAAGCGTCCCGCTTTTCGGCGCAAACGCCTGAGAAAAGTCGACGGCATAAATTTTCCAGGTGTTCTGATCGACCAGGACGTCCTGTACATTCTCGCAGGAGTACGCCGCCAGGCTTTGGAAGACTCTCAAATCGTCCATATCCTGCGCGAAGGACTTCGCATCTACGGGCTGGATATTGCGATCTTTCCTCTCCTCTTCCGAAATTGTGTTTTCGACAAAGAGCTGGAGGGATCCCGCAATGTCATCGATCTTCCGCTCAACTATCGGCGGGACAAACTCGAGGTCAAGATAACGGGCGAGCGCATAAGCTGCCAGCTCGTACTTAAAGCTGTCCGGAAGGGGATCCGGCCTCCGGTGGTCGATATATTTGAAAATTGCCTGGCGGGAAACGCCTGCCTCTTCGAGAGCGATCCGCCAGGGAGCCGTCCGGCCCGGCACGGAGGATTTGTCTATTTCGACAACGGCGGCGGCTTTGAGATATTTTTCCATATCCCCGCGTAAAGCGGCGGCGATCTTTTCTTTCGGCGAGGGAGCCTCGGCGGCCCGCCGCTGCTCGGGACCGACGGCAAACAGGTCGAACTTGCCGCCCTCGATAGTCAACGCCGCGACAAGTCCATGATAGACGCGGTTGATGCCGGTATCGGTGTTATAGACCCGCCCGCCATAGTAGCGGATATCCTGGATGCCATGTAGGGGCATTCGTTTACCGTTCTGAAAAAAATTATGCCCTGTAACCATCACGCGGGCATTGAGTGCATCCAGTATCCGGATGATTTCCTTCTCGGTCTCTTTTTCATCCCTTGTAGCCAGGCCGCGATACCAGAGAGGACCCTGATTGTCATATAGGATCTTGAATTTGAGATGCCCGCTCAGCCGCGAAGGATCTTCTAAATACTGCATAAAAAGGCGTAGTTCCGACCGGACGGCTTCGTTAATGTCCCGCAGCCTCCAGGTGGCGTATTTTTCGCTTATGCCCGCATGGCTGAAAATAATATCATTGATTTTGATGACGGAGTTCTTCTGAGCAAGCCATCTCCCGTAATTTCTGTTGAAACTCGTGACATAGGCTCTTTGAGCCTCTTTGTCTTTTCTGATCAGGTTTTGCCAATAAGCCCGCAGGCCCATATCTGAAACGGGATCCGGCCCGCTGCTGGCAGCACGCGCACCATTCTTATCGGCGAAATCGGCCAAATATTTCCTTTCCTTGGACTTCCGGAAACTCTCGGGAAGGAACGAGACGAACTGCTCGACCGTGACATAGTCCGGGTAGTCAAAAACCCTTCCCGTGACGTTTAATTCCTCGTGGTTGCCGATTATCACATGAACCATCCCTCCGGAATCCGGGGCTTCTTTCTCGAGGCGCATGAGAAGGTCCATCGCATACTTCGCTCCCGGCCCCCGATCCAAGATATCGCCTATTTGAACGAAGTGTGTCTTCTCTCCGGTCCAATGGAGGTCGTTGCCCACCAGATGAAGTCCCTTGAGGAGAGAAAGGAAATTGTCGTAGTCGCCGTGGATATCGCCGATGACAATGATCTTTTCAACGTCCTTCCAAACGCAGGGGACTTCGGCAGCGTCCATAAGCGGACAAAAAAGCAGTATAAAGAAAACGTAGAGAAAACACTTCAGCGCTGATGCCGACTTAGCTTCCTGCACAAAATGGCGCTTTTGCCCGAGGTCCGAAACGGATTCGGGGGGCAGCACTTCGATCGCGACGCAGCGGTCCGGATGGAAATCTCGAGCCCTGTAAACCACGCTCATACCTCCCTGGCCGATCTCGGGCATGTGTTCTTCCATGAAGAGGTCGGTCATGTGCCGCTTCCGTAAATCTTATGGAAATCTAATAGTATTATATGCAGATGAAAGGGAGGGAGGAAGGAAAATCCCAGGTTAAGTTGAGCATGAAAATATATGGTCAAAGGCGAGTAGAATATGCTGAACTTGCCCTGTCGGCTCCGATGTAAAGTGTCCCCTTGCAGGATGAGCGAACCTGCTTCCCGCCTGGATCTTGAATTATGGCTGCATAATGAAGGTCGTCTGTTATTCTTCAATAAGGGAAAGAACGCGGAATGAGAGTGGAGGGCGAATGAAAGATAAGCGCCGGGGGAGACCGTTGAACGATGCTTTCTCCCCGGAGGAAGGATCGCACCCCGAACCGGCGCAGAGACCCGATTTCGCCGCGGAAGTTCGCAGGGCGGCGGCGGAGGATGTCGTCGCGGTGCCTTTCGAGCGCTCCTACTGGGTTCTCCCGGGTAAATTTCTGGCCGGCGCCTACCCGGGCAATCCCTATGAGGACAGGGCTGAAGAAAAACTGCGGCTGTTCCTGGATGCCGGGATCCGATATTTTGTCGACCTTACGTCTCCGGAAGACGAGAACCTGTACGGCGAGGCGCTGGTGCCCTACAGGGATTTAATTGGAAAGTTCGGGACCGGGCATTTAAAAGTCCGTTATTGCCGCATGCCGATCACGGATATGGATGTTCCTTCACGCGCCCGGATGGAGGAAATCCTGGATATTATTGACGACGCCGTCCATGGAGGCATGCCCGTCTACGTTCACTGCCTTGGCGGTTTCGGGAGGACCGGAACCGTTGTCGGATGCTGGCTTGTCCGACACGGAATCGAACGGGGAAACGCCGTCATCGATCTCATCCGGAAGCTCCGGCGGAAGGATCCCCAGTCAAACTGGGAGTCTCCCCAGACAGCCGAGCAGCGCCGGTTTATCCTGCAGTGGAAAGCGGGGCAGTAAAATCCACGCGGAAAGAATTATCATATTCTTTGTAGACGTCCTATAATAAATCCCGCGATTCATCCAGATCCATAAAACCGCATGAAAGCAAGCGTACGTTCCATAAGAATGGAGGTCCGTAATGTCGAGAGTCTACCGTACTGTTGGATCCATTTTATTGCTGGTGCTCATGGCCGCGTGTTCTTCAAATACGCCGGAATCGACTGAAATAAAGCCTGGAGAGGGAGGCGAAGGGATAAAGCACGCCGATCTTTTCATCTATGACGTCAAGTCCGCCGAGCTTCCGCCGGAGATAATGGCGAGGCTGGAGGAAGCCCGGAAGAAGGGGGACTACAATGTAGAAGCCACCCGCCTGTTCAACCTGGATTCCACCCGGGCCGAGGGGGCGCCGTACCTCGATTTCGTATGGTTCTGGGAAGGATCCGCCAGCATCTATGCCGAGCAGGAGCATGTCCACGATTTCGACGAATTCATCGGGTTTATCGGCACCGGAGGAGGACAGGAGGATCCCTACGACCTGGGCGGCGAGATGGAGGTCTGGCTGGGCGGCGAAAAATATACGATCACGAAAAGCTGCCTGATCTACATACCGAAGGGTCTCAAACACTGCCCGATCAAGTATACCCGCATCGACAGCCCCATTCTCTTTTTCTCCGGCGGCATGGCGACCGAATACTCCATGACCCCGACCGAATTTTCTAAGGAGAAGAGCGCGGAACGGAACTACGAAAAAAATATTTCCTACGGCGTCAATCCCGACAAGGTTTCTCCCGAAGCCGTGAAGTACTGGGAGGAGCTGCATGCGAAAATAGAATCCACCGTGGAAGGCACCCGGCTGCTGGATCTGGACAGCGTGGAAGGCGCGCCGTACGTGGATTTCGTGTGGATCTGGGGAGGATCGGAAAAAGGGCCCAATCATGAAGAGCACAGCCACGACTGGGGAGAAATCTTCGGGTTCGTGGGAACGCTGGGGCCGGAGAATCCTCGCGAGCTGAACGGGGAAATAGAGTTCTGGCTGGACAGCGAGAAACACCTGATTACAAGAAGTTGCCTGGTCTATGTGCCGCCGGGGATGAAGCATTGCCCGATCCAGTTCAATCGGATCGACAATCCCATTCTGTTGTTCACAATAGGTATGACGCAGGAATATACCCTGCAGTCCGCGAGCAATTAGTGGGGTCGGACCACGATAAATCATTGTTATAATAGAAGTTAGGTCTGTTTTCTATATAAATAATCGGCTTTAGAGTCAGTTTTAAGGGGGTTTTTCTGCTTCTAAAGATTACTTTCAAAAAAAGGGAGTTTCTTAGAATCAAAAAAAGGCCCCCCAAATTGTCCGTAAGGCCTTTTTTGACCTGCCAATATGGACTTATCATTTTATTTATCAATGACTTGCCGTGGTCCGACCCCCGATTACACTACGATGAACGACCTGGGCCCCATTGACTGCCACATCCTGGAATCGGGACTGGGCTACGGCGCCTACGGTCTTTACGGCTGCAGTGAAGGCGGAACCGCCTGTACGACAACGGGCACGGGGCCCGCCGTACACAACGCCATCGGAAAATGGATCACGGACTTCCCCATAACCCCGGACAGGGTTCTCAAAGCCCTGGGGAAGATATAGGAGTGCGATTTGAAGGCCCTCGGGATTTTCACTTGCGGCAAAGAAGGAAATGACCTATATGTCAACGCAAATGCCTATTGAATTTTTACGTCATTGATTGCGGAGGGAAATATGAAGAGAAAGGTTCTGCCTGTCGGTTTTTTATTTATGACAGTTACCCTGGTTACAGCGGGAGTGATTTTCTTATCAGGTTGCACGGACATGGAGCAAGCCTGTGACGAACGCCTGATCACCGTTTTAAGTCCGGCGATTTCCAGCCCGTTCGTGGAAAGGGTGCCGCTCGCGCCGCGCACCGATACCCTGGAAGGGAAAACGATCTACCTGGTCGACATGCAATGGGGCGGCCCGGACGCCGGCTACAGCGTCTTCGAGGAAATGCAGAAATGGTTTTCCAGGAATATGCCTTCGGTCAAGGTGGTGCTGCGAAGGACTCAAAACGGATGGATGGGAGACGATCCCGCGCTCCGGAAGGAAATAGTGGATAAGGGGGCAGCGGGGGCCGTTATCGGTATAGGCGGTTGACATGGATGCGTATCGACCGTGAGTCGATTTGCACGAGGTTTGGAAGAATCCGGAATCCCTACCGTCGGATCCTCCGGTGTCAACGTCGTTAAGTTCCAGGAATATAATGTCCAATACGCCAACGGCATGCCCATCCGGTATGTCGCATTTCCCTTTCCCGTTGCCGGCCAGCCGAAATCCGTGCACAAGGGCTACGTGGAAGGGAAGGATCTGCTGAGCGGCAAACCGATGATGCAGGCCATCATCGACGGGTTAACGGAACCGCTGACGGAAGAGGAAAAGAAATCGGGTATGCCCGCTGAAGCGGTTTCCGAACCGAGACTTCTCGAACCGGATACGGAAGATAATCTGCGGCGTCTCTTCAAGGACAGGGAATGGACCGACTTCAATGCGATCATCCTTCCTACTGAAAAGAGGGTGGCTGCAATGCTCAAAGGGACCAGCCATAAGCCGGATGAGGTGATAAGCGGAGGATTCAGCTCCCGGAAAATGACCGTGGAAAAGGCAGCGGTGTATGCCGTAATGGCCGGAGCGAATCCGGAATATTTCCCGACCATCCTCGCAATCTGCTCGCAGGCGGGGTCTTTCGGCAATTCAACAAGTTCCGCCGCGAATATGATCCTGGTCAACGGTCCGATCCGCAATGAACTGGGCATGAACGCGGGTATCGATGCATTGGGCCCCTTCGCCGAAGCCAACTCGGTCCTGGGCCGGGTCTTCACGATCGCGGGCAAGATCATGGGAGATCTTCGTCTCGACGCAGGCGCCTATTCCACGCTTGGAAGCACGATTCAGTACAACAATCTGTGTTTCGCGGAGAATGAGGAAGCCCTGCCCGAGGGGTGGAATCCTCACCATGTGGAGATGGGCTACAAGCCTGCAGACAACGTCGTAACCATCGGTATGGGATGGAGCTACATATCGAGTGTGGGGGAATCTCAGCTGGATCACCCGCCCCATATGCTGATCCGGGACTATATGCGGTCCCTCGCCGGAATGGGAGCAAGCGTAATTATGGACCCGACCGTGGCCGGCCTGCTCAAAGACGCCCACGGATTCAAGACCAAGGCGGAGCTGGGCAAATACCTGGCGGATAACGTTCAGGTGGAAGTCGGCACTTTCTGGGGCAACGGTGTGAATACGACGGCAAGCATGCCGATGGGACTTCAGGGGCTGGAGCCTTTCGCGACCTGGATGAAGCTGCGGCCCGAGACGCTCGTCAAGCCCTTCAGGGATCCCGGGGCCATAAAAGTTGTCGTTGCAGGCGGCGGAATCCAGACCACCTGGTTTGTGACGGATTTCCGGCTGGGCAGGGGCATCCTGATCGACGACTGGAAATAAAGGGGTTTGTACCCCTAATCCGTTTAACGAGGCATGCCCGGGCCATGTCTTCCGGGCGCGGTTTGTTATGGATATATCGCCTGTAAACAAAAGACAGGCAAGGAGGGAGTATGTTTCGGATCCTGGTTATTTTAATGCTGCTTTTTAGTTTTGTTTCCCTGCATGCGGAATCTGTTGCTGCGGCAGAATGTACGCGCGCGAGCCTTCAGGGTGTCGTCGACCAGTACCTGGATGCCCTGAAGAAAGGCGATTTTTCGCGGATGCCTCTCGCTCCTCAGGCGAAGTACATCGAGAGCCGGAAGGAGATCCCGTTCGGGCAGGGCATCTGGCAGGCGCCCCTGGCTTTTGATTTCCAGCGCAGCCTCTTCGACGTGGAAATTTGCGAGACCTTCTCGGAGATCATCGCCGCAAACATCAGCCATCCTTACGTCATTGGGACCCGTTTAAAGATCGTAGACGGGAAAATAGCCGAGGTGGAAAGCCTGGTCAGCGACGAGGACGACTGGCTTTTCGACGCGGATAATTACCTGAAATATTCATCGACGGAGAAATGGGACATCCTTCCTCCCGAGGCGCGTACCGACCGTGAAACCTTGATCAAGGTCGCGAGCGATTACTTTGATATATTCCAGGATTACTCCGCCTTCGATAAGGTGCCCTGGGGCATTCCGTGCGTCCGCATCGAGGGCGGCGCATATACGAATCCCAACAATGATCCCGATCCTTCCTGTACGGTCGGGGTCCCCAAGGGCGGCGGCGTTCCGATGACCAACAGGAGCTACATTGTCGATGTGGACATGGGTGCGGTCGTAGGCCAGATTGACTTCGGCGGCGCTGAAGGTTTGCCCGACGCCCATACGTTCCGGCTGGAAAACGGGAAGCTCCGGTACGTGCACGTGATCACCCTGTGTCCCAACGGCTGCCCCAAAATACCGCTGCCGAAAGATATGCCGCAATAATCGCTCAATCGGCGACTGTTCAGAAAGGAAGCATGCATGAAACAGGATCGGATAAGATATGTGCGTTCAATGCGGTCCGTTCTTACGGTATTAGTTATTTTATTTGGCGCTGCCGTACTGATCGAAACGGCTGCATCTCCCGCCCAGGCCCAGGTTTTTTCGGATCTCAAGACCGCGCTTGTAGATTACTCGAAGTCGGACCTGGCGCCGGGCAAGGCGTGCGAGGCGTTGGGCCGCTACAAGTCAAGCGAGATCGTGAAGATCGCGGCTGAGGCAATGGCGGCTACCGAGGCAGCGCCCGCATTCTGCAGGGTCTCCGGGATGCTGGATCCCGAAATCGCATTTGAAGTAAGTCTTCCGGAAAGGTGGAACGGCCGCTTTTACATGATCGGAAACGGCGGGCATGCAGGGGAATCCCTGGACGATCCCATGCGTGTCTCGCAGATAACGGAGGCATTGAAGGTCGGATTTGCCGTTGCGCAGACGAATACGGGCCATGACTCCCGTAAGGAGCCGGGCGCGACCTTCGTGCTGAGCAACCCGCAGAAGGCCATCGACTACGCCTATCGCGCGGTGCACCTCACGGCCGTAACCGCAAAGAACATTGCAAAGGATTATTACGGAAAACCTATTTCCTATTCCTACTGGAATTCCTGTTCCAACGGCGGGCGCCAGGGTCTGATTGAAGCGCAGCGCTACCCGGAAGACTTC
>JAFGTD010000066.1 GCA_016934295.1 Acidobacteriota bacterium | reverse complement strand
TGTCCCTTGGAAAGCCCGCTGGTGCGGATGTTCGGGTCGAGCCGGAAACGCTCCAGCAAATCCCTCTCGATTTCGCGGTTCCAGTGAGAGCGGAACGACGCCAGGTAATCGAACGTTTCCCGGATGGTCATCCACGGATAGAAAGCGACCTGGTCCGGCACATAGGCCAGGCGACGCTTCACCTCCACTTCCTGCCGGGCGGGATCCAATCCGAGCACGGCAAGCCGCCCGGCGCGTGGACGAAGCAGGTTCAGCAGGCACTTCATCGTGGTCGTTTTTCCGGCGCCATTGCGGCCGAACAGTCCGTAGCATTTTCCCCTGGGCACGGTAAGACTGAAATCCTGAACCGCTTCCGATCGGCCGTAGGCGTAAGCCAGGTGACTGACGACAATTGCAGGGGTGGGTTCGCTCATAAATTCCTCCGGGTTTTGTTCATCGCGGCACGGCGTTTCTCTTCGAGCACCTCGAGGCGGTCATGCACCAAATCGAGGAATTCCACGGCCGGCACCTGCAGGTGGTGGGCCTGGACGATGACAGCATCCACCTCCTCCGTGAGCAACTTGCGGCGAATGTCTTTTTTCAAGGGAGAGACATCGGACTTCACGAAACTGCCCTTGCCGGGGATGGTCTCGATAACGCCCTGGTTTTCCAGTTCGGCGTAAGCCTTGGCGATCGTATTCCGGTTGAGGCGCAATTCCTCGGCGAGTGGACGGATGGTGGGCAACGGTTCGCCGGGCTTGAGAGCGCCGGAAGCGGCGGCGGCCTTGATTTGGTCGACCACCTGGAGGTAGACCGGTTTGCCGGATTTGAAGTTAATCTGAATCATCATAGATCTGCCTACTGTCATATTACAGTATGACAGTTTATGACAATTGCGGAATGAGGTCAACAGAAAAATCCGCTCATCATGCGAATGGCTCAATCCGACCGGAAACGGTTCAATTTATAGCCGGAAATTTCATTCGGCGCAGAAAGGCCTGGAAACGGAGATCGGACCGGATCGGCCGAAAAGCCGGATAGCAGTTCAGTATGACCAGGTTGCTGTCGCGCTCTTCGTAAGCCTTGTCGGGCCACTTGAATGTCTGATCCAGATCCCCCATGATCATCGCCAGCAGTGCAAACACGCCGGCCCGGACAAAGGCGTCTTCAGATTTCCTGGCCAGATCCTCCCGCAGCCGCACGATTTTTTCGTGACGGCCGCTGCTGGCGTATGCAGCGGCAAGAACGGGCGTGTCGTAGCCGTAGTCTGTTCCCGGGAGCCGTGTGGATCGGTTGATCAGTGCGATCGCTTCCTCGATCCCGGATTCCGCGACCCGGACCCAACCGAGCAGCAGGTGGGGGAGAAAAGAATCCGGTTCCATCCCGATCGCTTTCCGGCAGTACGCATCCGTCAGGTTGTAATCGCCACGAATGAGACAGCGCCACCCCATAATCGCGTTCGTGATGTTTCCAAACGGTTCCAGCACCAGTCCCAGCTGAGCCTCCCGGAGCGCTTCCTCGTTTCTGCTCTGCAGTAGATATCAGCCGGTCCGGAATATGCCGCAATTGCATATATATGTGTTTACATCAATCCGCATAAGCAATTTAAGGAATTCATTTCTTTTTCAAATACGTAGCGACGGACACCTCCGAATGCAGCGTCCGATGCACGGGGCAGCGGTCCGCGATTTCCTTCATGCGGTCTCGATGTTCGTTATCGAGCGGACCGATGAGCTCCAGTTCGCGATCGATGCGGTACAGGACGGCTGGAGCGCGGGTATATCGCCGGAGCGCTCCAGCCGCTCCCTGGGATCAATCCTGACTACGGAACGTTTGGCGGCTTTTTGCTTCCCTGCGGCGGCTTTTTGCCTCCCTGGAAATTCATCTGCAGCAGATGTGTCAGGGTGTGCACGTAACGCAGCCTTCCATTCTCCACACGGAAGAGGTGAGAATCGGGCGCACCGCTGCCGCCACCCGGACTTCCGGCGCCGAAGGTGCAGAAAACTGCGACCGATCCGATTACCTCGTCCACCACGAAACGGCGGTTGGCGATATTGACGCCCGCCGGGACGCCGACCTCGCAGCTGTCATTGGGCGAACCTGTGCCGGTATAGGCGCCTCCTTCGGTACGGACACAGGGGAATCCCCATGGCACCAGATCGATTTTCCCTTCAAGGAAAGCGTCGAGGTAGGCGTTTGCCGCACTCACCAGAATTCCGCGCGTGTCGCGCTTTTCAGCGGGAATGGGGCCCCAGTCTTCTGTCGACGAATACTTCAGATAAGAGTCGGCGTTAAACAGCCAATAGCCGGTGGTGGTCCACAGGGTCTCCACTTCGGCGATCTTGTCGTGATTGATTCGCAATCGTGTGCCGATGACATAAGGTTTTTCCTTGTCCGTCACGATTACCTCGGTAAACGTCTGACACGAGTCCACATCGAGAAGACTGAAGTGATGGCGAATCTTTAAAGGTGTACTGACGATACCCTCCTTGATGTCGGCAGGCGCGATGTTCTCAATATAGCCTACGCCTGGCGGCAGCGGAAGGCCGGATAAATCACCCTTGGTCTGGGCTTCGATGTAAAGGTCCACAGCGTTTTGCAGCCCTCCACGCGTGCAGGAAACTTGTGCATAACTGATTATGGGGGCGAGTAACACGCTTGAAAGCACGAGCCACATTAAAGTAGTACGTTTCATTGAACTCCTCCTCTGGTTATCCGCATATAGGTCAAAAAAGCTGCCGTTCGCGCTGAATCCTCCAATATGATTGATGACCCGGCAGCCCGTGGTAAAAGTACGATAGGCTTCATTATTAAATGACACTCTCCGGAAGGAATGAAAGACATTTTTTGAAGCAGGTTCCCGAATAGCTTGAAATAAAGCAAAAAGGGCAGCAATTCCGAGTTGTCGTAATGGACCCGACAGGGTGCAAATCCTCAATAATCAGGCTAAGCTTGCCCTGAGGGTATGGATTCCCGGTGAAAACACTTGCTCGGGGAGAAGTGGAAAATGCTAAAATTATCCTAGGAACAACGGTATTCGGGGTCTCGTATTTTAGTGACTCAAAGAAACCGTTCACGTTGAGGACGTGCAGATATTGAACGCCTACCGGAAGAAATTAATCCGTCATACAGCAGAAGCCCGTCTACGGTCACGGTCGCGGATTCCTCCAATAACGTGTTATTCGCACCAAACGCAATTATTGCTTAAAACGTTCTGCTCTTTATTCCAATGTTTATAAGAATCTCAGATCGGTTTCACGGCCAACGCGGAAAACAACAAGAACTGACGGATATCGAAAAAAGGAACACGGCCGATGCCTTTTTTAACCGCCTGTCAAAAGAAGGCCTTTCCAGCCGGCAATTATTCTCTCGTATATTGCAGGATTCCGAAGCCTTTGAACATGCCGTCTCCATCGAGAAGCTGCATGAATTGATTCCGGAGCTGAACAGCTATCAGGAAAATCTGCCGGACAAAGACCCCAACATTTACCGGCCCATGGCTTTAATGGAGCACATGTTCGAAGCCATTCGGCAAACCTTCGGCTGGGTCAGCCATTTTGGGATTGAAGAGTATAAAGGCAGCGATGCAAAACGTTACGCCCTGCTTTGGATCAACACAGCCCTGCTATTCCACGACATGGGTGAAATCGCTCTTATAAAAGGAACCAACCTGCCCCTCTGGTATCGTTTCACCGTTGAATGGACCAAAAAGAAAAGGAGAAATATCCTGAGGGAAACCTATCCTTTTTTTGGAATGGATACTCCCGAAGGAAGAAGTTATATCGATCATTTAAAGCATCCTGAAATTTCCGCAGTACTGGCAGCGGATCCGCTTCTTCGCCTGGGCTGGGACTCCCGGGCAATTAAGGTCGTACAGTTTCTCATCAGAAACCATTCCGTTCTTATCGAAAAGGCAACCTATGGACGCCTGAAAGACGGGAGGGTCCTCCATGAGGATCTGTATAAGGATTTGGCTTCCGTTTATGAAGAAACGGGCGTTGCCAAAGAGGATCTGTTAAAGATGCTTCAGGTTGTGCAAATCATGGACGCTAAGGCCGTGAAGTCCGACATGGCGCAAATACCCCAGGAAACGATGATGCGCGTATGGATAGCGCATAGCTATATGAATGTCGTTTTGACGGTCAATAGTTCCCCCCGGCGTTGCAAGGCTTTCAAGAATTATAGAAAACTATTTAACCGAATACGCAAAGAGATGCCTTTCGGCACGTCATTTAACGAGTTGTATAAGGAATTGCTCCGCCGTATTGAGGAAAAGGACAGCAGCCTCGACGAGGAAGACAAGAAACTGCTCGAACAGGAACTGGAATATTTCGAAATATTTGAAATTATCAGGGAAGACCATATCCATATTAACAATCAATTCAACCAGCTGCTGCATCTCATAGAAAGGAGAAGGGGGAAAGAACTGTCCGCGGCGGAAAAAGCCGTATTGCTGCAGGCCTACAAGATCGCGTACCGATCCCATGACGGACAGTTTCGCCGGGCGCATAAAATCATTCCCACCGGCGACAAACGCCGCAAATATATCGAACATCCTATTAAAGTCGCGAAAATCATGGTTGAGCTCTTTGGGGTGACGGACCCGCTGACTCTTACGGCTGTCCTGCTTCACGACGTTTTGGAGGACACGGACATAAACGTCGAGGATATCCTGGCGGCATTTAAAAATGACGACGCTAAAGGGCGCATAATCAGGGCTATAACCATCCTTACCAAACCGGAATCGAGGAAGGCTTTAAAAGGAAAGCTGTACAAGGATCTGGCATACCTGACATATCTGGCCAATATTTTAACCGCCGGAGATACAGTCCTGAACGATCGTGAATTATTCAAATGGCTTCGCTTCGTTCTCCCGCGGATCAAGGCAGCGGACAAGATTCATAACAGGCGCACACTGATGGCCCGGAAACCAACGGGGCGGATTAAGGAAATTTGCAGGAACGGAAATACCCTTGTGATGCTCATGGAAGCTTCCAACCTGACACCGGAAGAAAAACTGAAAGTCTTGAAAGAATTTGACAAGAGTTTTTTTGAGATATTCAACCCGTTGGATTTCAGAAACGAAGAAAACGTAAAATGTTTTCAAGAATCCCTTTCTGTATTCAGACAATTTATGTCGGAACGATTCAGAGGGATTTATGAAAAGCACACGGAAAGACAGGAAGCGATAAGAGAATTTGATAATAAGCTTATTGCGCTTCCTCAATATCTCGGCAGTCCGGTTGCGGTTGCGGAGAAGTTGAAAGACATGGAAAAAACATTGCCGCACTTATGCCGCAAAATGGGTCTGGGCGACCGGGAAACCTCCGCCGTTATGGATGAATTTACCTTCTTTTTATTCAATGCTTCTGAAGTCCAATGGCTTACGGACGAAGGCAAACGGAAGATTATCGGATTTCAGACAGTTGTCCACCGGTATAAGGAAAAAATAAACAAGGAGAACTGGGAACCGAAATTGGCCGGGACCATGGATGACCTGGCGCGGTACGCCCAGGGGGACGAGAATGTCCTGCCGCCGATTGTCCGGTTCGGTTGGCTGCCGGATATTTCAGAACTGTTGTCGAAAGTGCCGTTTATTCATTGTTGGTATGACCGTTTCTTTGTGATGAAAAAGAGAGATCTGTTGGCCCGTTTATTGCCCCGCGCGGCAATGCTGCCTTTAAGACACATCTATTGGCTGGAAGGCAATGAAGTAAAAAGCATTGACAGGGTCAGGGTTGAACGTGAAATTGGCGGACTAAGCATTGAGACCCTGTCGGGAAGGATTGTTGTTAAAATTCATCCGCCTTTGGCGGGGTTTTACTTAAGAAGCATCAAATCCGCTTTCGCCCGGAATAATGTAAATTGAGGGGTATTTCGTTGACAGGGCGGGGCCGGTATATTCCGCAACCTATGTGCCGGGAAATTCATCAGGGTATTTCAGCCTCTATCCCAGTCAGCGGGCAATTTTGCATGGTTTACCCAGGCGGATCACGCTTGTGTCCCAGACGCATCCGCCGGCGCAATTCCAGCCGTAGTACCAGAGGCGGGTCCGGCTTCCCGCACGCAAGTACGGATGGATAATGATGCCGCTGTGCTTCCCGGCAACCTCCTCCCAAAGAATGTAATTGGAGAATTGCCCCAGGATATCGCCGAAAAGATCTCTCCCATACCGGCGTGCAAACGCGTCGAGATCCTCGGGGCTTTGCAGGGGCTCGAAATGGCCGGAAAGATTATGCCCGTACTCCCGCGTAAACAGGTCGATATCTTTCGCTTTTCGAAGGAAAAGTATCCTTGAGGTATCGAGGACGGCTACTGCGTGGCGGTAGCGCAGGCCTTCCAGGCGGAACTGTACAGCCTCGCACCATTGTTTCCAGCTCCCGTTTACGTCAAACCAGAGACCGTTCGGCTTTGGATGTCCTCTTTGCGGATAGCTCATTCCGCGCAGTTTTACCGGATCCGATGCCCAGTGATAGTAGGTCATGGTTTTAAATAAACTTGCGCACTGCGAATCACGGGCCGGGGACGAAAGCAATGCGTTGCATCAATATTCATGACTTCCCGGCCGGCTTTACGGACGCCTATTCGCTGATCCTGGCATCGATAAATACGATAGGTTTCCCGACGCGTTTAATAACCAGCGGGCAGTGAGGCGTGCCTTTGGGAATAAAGAAATAACAGGAATAGTCGACCTTTCTGACTTTGTCTCCCAGAAACATTTCAGCTTCCGCATCGAATTCGAGGAAATTTTTCCCATCGCCGCCGATGAGGAAAATCCACTGGTCATGATCCTCGTGTGTATGCGTGTTGCCGCCCAATGTATCCGGCTTGGTGATATAGGCAAATCCTATCGCAAGCCTCGATTCGGGAATGTCCCCGGAGCCCCACGCCGTGATCATTGGAGACGTAATCGTATCGTGGATGGATTTCCACGGTTTAAACTCGACTACATTGGGTTCCCTCACCGCATTTCCCAGTTTGCTCATGTCCATCTTATCGTAATAGTCCGGCTGCTGAGGTCCCGCCATAGCGGCCGCATTCAATGTGGACAGGACACTGGCAAAGGCCATTCCTGCCGCTCCGGCCGAAACATTCTGAAAGAAATCCCGTCGGTTCGTTTGCTTCTTATCCCTCATTCGTTCCTCCCTTTTGAGAAATTTTTTGAAGTATCCCGCCGTCAACGATCGGCGTTTACCGCAAATTTCATAAAAGTGCAGAAATGCTCTGCAAGGCACATGCCTTTCCTGCAAACAGCAGTAACTACGTCTCCCGTAATGGTTATTGCCGATATTACACTTAAACAGCATCCTAAAGCTACAGGGGAAATACGGCCGCCCGAACCTGCAGTAAGTATCCTCCGGTCCTAGCCGGAGGCTTTATAAATTGAGCCGCTCAAAGCGGCTTGAAAAAATTGTCGGG
>JAFGTD010000065.1 GCA_016934295.1 Acidobacteriota bacterium | reverse complement strand
GTTGCCGACGCAGAGCATGGTTTCCTCCCTGGACAGCATCAGTTTTACGGGGCGGTCGGCCCGGCGGGCGAGGAGGGCGGCAATGACGGTATATTTGCCGAGTTCCAGTTTCGATCCGAAGGCGCCGCCGACATAACGACAGATCACGCGAACGTTGTTGTAGGGCAGGTTCATGATCCGGGCGAAGTCCATCATACAGGCGGCATACACGCCCTGGGTGGAGTCCCATATCGTGATTTTGTCGCCGTCCCATTTTACGACCGATCCATGTGCCTCAATCGGGGTGTGCATTTGAACGGGGGTGCGGAAAGTTTCTTCCAGGACGATATCCGCTTCCGCGAAGCCTTTCTCGACATCCCCGCGATTGGAGGGCATGCCCCTGCCTGTCGAATTCCCGCTTTCAAACAGTTGGGGTGCATCGGGTTCCAGGGCTTTTTCAGGATCGATAACGAAGGGCAGGACCTCGTACTCTACCTTGATCGCCTTCAGTGCATCCCAGGCCTGGTAGGGTGTCTGGGCGGCCACGGCGGCCACTTCTTCCCCTTCGTAGCGGCAGTGCGGATCAAAGAGTTTGCTTTGGGATCCCCCCATGCCGCCGTACCAGGGGAGGTCCGTTCCCGGAGATTCCGCAGTAAGGACACCTACCACTCCGGGCATTTTTTCGGCCGCGCTCGTGTCCACTTTCTTCACCATCGCATGGGCGTGCGGGCAGCGCAGTATGGCCGCGTAAACCATATTGGGAAGGTTGATGTCGTAAGTGTATTGCGCCTTCCCGGATACCCGTTCGAAGGCGTCTGCGCGGGGAAGCGGCTTGCCGACAATGTCTGTTTTTCCCCAGGACGGCATTTCTTCTTCAGGGGGTGGTGTGGGTTCAAACCCTTTGCGCAATGCTTCTTCCTGTTCTTGGTAGAATGTCATCAGGATGCACCTCCCTGTTTTTTGAGGCGGGATGCTTTTTCCGCAGCATTGAAAATATTTTTATAGGCGCCGCAACGGCAAAGATTGCCGCTTACACCGGTGCGGATCTGATCCATATCGGGGTTCGCATTCCGGCGCAGCAGGCCCTCGACCGCCATGATCTGGCCCGATGTGCAGAAACCGCATTGGAAAGCGTCCTCTTCCAGAAAGGCCTGCTGGACTGGGCCGAGCTTGTCGCCCTGCATCAGGCCCTCAATTGTGGTGATTTCGCGGCCTTCGGCTTCCACGGCCAGCGTGATGCAGGAATATTGAGGCTTCCCGTCAATAAGCACGGTGCATGCACCGCATTCGCCGCGTTCGCAGCCTATCTTGGTACCGGTCAGCCCCAGGACTTCGCGCAGAACATACGCCAGCGACCACCGGGGCTCCACCAGGACTTTCCTCCTGGTGCCGTTTACGATAAGCTGAATTGTAGCTGTCTTTCCGGTCGCCTCAATTTCCTGTGCCCGTACCGGCACCGCGTCTTTGAGGGACACGGCCACGACGGCGCCGGCGCTGACCGAACTCAGGAAACCGCGACGGCTGAGACCTTGTGTGACTTCTGTTTTATTGTTTTTGGGATCTTCCGGCATAGAAATCCTCCATTTGAGTGCTGCCGTGCGATTATGATCGTGGCCGACCGGGGGGGAGCACGGACTGTTCACCCGCAATTCTAACACACGAATATCATTTTATTGTTTAATTTGGGGTCGGACCCAATGCTGTTAACTTAACAGGAAACACCGGCCTTTCAAGTCTTTAAAGATCTCCGGTAACGGTATCGATAGCTTTGTTAATTTGAGACGCGGTTTACGACCGGGACGTTTACGTTCCAAGCCACGACTTTTTCTACGATACTCTTGACGGTCTCGTGAAAACTGTCTTCCAAGCTTAATGGCAACTCTATGCCGGGCACAAGAAAGAATAAACCTGCCATATGCCAAAGTCCAAGGCAGCGATTTCGCAGAAGATACGATAGAAGTAAACAGCATTGGGTCGGACCACGCTTATTGTTGAAATGATTATATATATGTTCGATTTGACGGTTTTTTATTGCTTGGAGCCATTTTTAAGGGGTGTTTTTTTGTCTAAAAATGTCTACATATTCGTTTCAAATGGCTTAGAAGCAGAAAAGGGGCCCATTATCTTTATTTAAAGCGCTTTCAGAGCGCCCATATATATGTTATCTCCTGAATAAACAATGATTTGGCGTGGTCCGACCCCAAATAAAAGACTGGCGGGAGAGGCGGGATAGGAGTAAGATGTTCGGGTTATTTCAGTTAATTTTGAAGTGGGGGAATTTTAATGGCACGTGTGCATAATTTCAGCGCGGGACCTGCTGCAATGCCTCTGGCGGTTCTTGAAAAAGCAAGAGCGGAAATGCTGGACCTGGCGGATTCCGGGATGTCGGTTATGGAGTTGTCTCATCGATCCAGGGAATTCCAGGCGATTATCGACGGCGCGGAATCCGGAATCCGGCGCCTGCTGGGCGTATCGGACAACTACGCGGTTCTCTTCCTGCAGGGAGGCGCCAGCCTTCAATTCGCCATGATTCCCATGAATCTGCGGCGGCCCGGGAAAAGCGCGGATTACGTCGACACGGGCAGCTGGGCCTCGAAGGCGATCAAGGAGGCCAAACTGACCGGGGCCGCGAAAGTGCTCTGGAGCGGGAAGGGGGACAACTATACGAAGATACCCAAAGCGGAGGAGCTGAAAATATCCCCCGACGCCGAATACCTGCACATATGCTCCAATGAAACGATCGGCGGCATCCGCTGGATGCAGTTCCCGGAAACTAAAGTTCCTTTGATTGCGGACATGTCCAGCGAAATCTTTTCAAGACCTGTCGATGTAAACAAATTCGGATTGATTTACGCCGGCGCCCAGAAAAACCTGGGGCCTTCCGGGCTTGCCGTTGTCATTATCCGGAAAGACCTGGTCGAGCGCACTGCGGGAAGCGTTCCGGTATTCATGCGCTATTCGACACATGTGAACAGCGGCAGCCTGTACAACACCCCGAATACCTGGGCCGTATACATGGTAAAGCTGGTCTGCGAATGGGTGGAATCGAACGGCGGAGTCGCCGCCTTCGAGAAAAAGAGCGGGGAGAAAGCGGCCCTGCTGTATGACCTGATTGACGGGAGCGAATTCTGGCGTTCCCCGGTCGAGAAGGAAAGCCGTTCGGTCATGAATGTGGTATGGCGGCTGTCCAAAGAGGAACTGGAAGAAGAGTTTGTTAAACAGGCGAAAGAAGCCGGTTTCATCGGACTGAAAGGCCACCGGTCGGTGGGAGGCATTCGCGCCAGCATATACAACGCCGTGACGCTCGAATCCGTCGAGGCCCTGGCTGCCTTCATGAAAGATTTTGAGCAGAAGAACGGTTAAGAGACTCCGAATAAAAACTCAACGCAAAGGCGCAAAGAAACAAAGTAAAAAAATATATATATTTTTGTGTCTTTACGTCCTGGTGCCTCCGCGTTTTTCTTTTCATATCCGGTCTCACAATTTCTCAGGTCTATAAAACGTTCAACGATCTTTTTGTTTTTAACGTGAAACGTTCGACCTGCAACGTGCAACGGTTTTATGTTCAAACGTTCAACCTGCAACGGCTTTATTCTTGTTTGAAATATTTTTTAGCGTAGAAATAGAATATTAGATAAGAAACCAATGTCAGCAATAGCATCACAAACATACTGTTGTTGGACATATTGGGAATGCTTTCCATCAGTGCAACCTGTTCTGCCGGGAAATTCGAATATTCGTAGACTTCCGTCCAGTCATGGTAGAGCAGAGTAATGCCGGCGGAAACAAGCCAGAGGAGGAACAGATACAGAGAGTAATGCCAGGCGCGGATTTGCAGCCTGTACACCCCGATTGCAAGGTAAATGCATAGCAGGGAGTTAACAAACCAAACAATCGCCGCCGGCCAACCCCCTATGAATATTCCGAAGAAGGGTGCGACAAGGCCGAAAGATATAAGAAAGAGCGGTGAAACCGCCATATACAACAGGAAGAAACTGTGTGCCATCAGCGGCAGCGGGCACCTGTCCGTCCAGCTCTCCTCCGGGTGGTATTTCCGTACCGTCTGGATCACGACTTTACTGCGATAGACCAGTATGAATATTCCGGGAACAATGATAAGAAATACTATTATTGAGATGTACATGATTATGGACACCAACTCCATAACCATCGAACCGCTCTTTGTTAAGTACGCGATCTGCTCGATAAGGACTCCCGAATAGAAGAACATATATACCAGACTGACGACACCTGCAATAAGCACAAGCCAGGACAGAAGCAGGGTAATCGACCGGGCCCACCTTCGGGCTTGAATCGAACCAATGCCGAGCGCGATAAAGAAGGCTGCCATTGCAGAATAAAAGAATACGCCTATCAGCAAGGCGGACAGCTGGAGCTGCGGGTCTGCATAAATGCCGGGTTGCGGCAATGCGGTTGTGATCAGCATTATTGCCGAAAAAAGAAGGCAAATTCCACCCGTCAGCAAAAGAATAATGCCGAAAAATATCAGTAGTCCTTTTCTATCCTTAAAGTCCTGCGTGCTTTCCATTTTATCTCCTCAGGGAAAAAGGAATATTCAGCGTAGTGTTTTCGGATATACCGGATTAAGAAAGCTATGCCTTCTAATCGTGATCGATTGCTTTTCAATCTTCAATCTTCAATTTTTAATCTTTTTCCCTGCAATCCTCCGAGTTCCCACCAGTTTGTTTTTATTCTATAATTTTCAATCTTCAATTTTTAATCTGTAATTTTGTATTTTTTTCTAAGGAATTTCCTGTCGGATCGTTGTCTAAGATAGGGACGCTAAAAAACGAATGAGACCCAAATGACCATTAAAGATCCCGATTGGATCCAATCCGTCCTGGCCAGATACGAACAACCGCTGATTCGTTATGCGGCGCACATTACCGGGGATCTCGAAAGGGCGCGCGAAGTTGTTCAGGACACATTCCTGAAACTGTGCCGCCGGAAATCCTCCGAAAAGGACAATCACCTGGCGCCCTGGCTGTACACGGTCTGCCGCAACCGGGCGCTGGATGTGCGCAGGAAGGAGAAAAAGATGACAGGAATCGATGAAGCCCGGCTACAGGACATTCCCGCTCCACCGGAATTCCCTGCGGCGCTGGAACTGAGAGAGCAGCTGACGGAGGTCCTGGATGTTCTTCGCACCCTGCCTGCCAATCAGCAGGAAGTTCTGCGGCTGAAATTCCTGGGCGACTTGAGCTACCGGGAAATCGGCCGGATCGCCAATCTTTCGGTCGGCAATGTCGGTTTTCTAATTCATACCGGCTTGAAAACGATACGGGAAACAATCCAGACCAGACCTGATTTCAAGGTGGTGAGGAGGGAAAAATGAAGATAGACGATAACGATCCTCGATGGACCGCCTACGCTCTCGGCGAAATATCGGACGAAAAAGAGAGAGCGGAACTGGAACAGATTTTAAAGGAATCCGAAGAAATCCGTCAGATGGTGGACGAGATACGCCGGACCGCGGATTTACTGAATGACGGCTTGAAATACGAATCTCCCGCCGTTTTGACGGAAGCCCAGCGGGACCGGATCGAATCGCAGGGGACGAAACGGACCGGCTGGATCTGGTCCAGGCCTGTGTGGGCCCTGTCCGGGGTAGCCGCCATGCTTATCCTGACCGTGTCCGTCTGGATGTTTCAGCTGAAGACCGGTGGAAAGGATTCATCAGTACCGGAAACATTAATGACGGAACTTCACACCGAAGATGCCGTCCCTGTACCTGAGGCAGAGGCCGTCACCCCCGGTGTGCCGGAAGTCCAAAAGATGGAACCCACAGCGGAGACGGATCTGCCTGCAGAATCCACTGCTGGTACAACCGGGAAGTCCCGGGCAGCTTTGACAAAAGATTCTAATGTTCCCGCACAGAAACCGGCTCCGCCTGAAAACGCCTCAAAGGTTCCCAATGTGGAACTTGCAATGACTTCCGTAACGGTCGCAGCCGAGGTGGAAGACGTATTGATGGAATCCAACGCTTCCGTTGGCCAGGTGGTTTCGGAAACGAAGGCTAAGGACTTACACCTTATCAACAGCAACGCACTTGATCTGATCAAGGTCATGGGCGGCACGAACATGACGTCGAAAGAGATTTGGGAGGCTGACCAGACCACACTTGCGGGGGTCGGAGCCGATCAGGTGGATGTCCAGCGCGACGGCGTGACGGTGAATGACGGAGTATATCGGGAGGGAGTGAATTCACTTGTCAAACTCAATCCGGAACAACTTGGTAAGATTAAACTGGTTACCGAACCCGTCGATGCTGAAATGGGACGCGGCAGCGGTCAGGTGCAGGTTGTCACCCGACCCGGTGTTAATGCGGAAATGGATCGCAGGCGTTATCCGGCACCACCGCCACCGCCACCGCGACCGAAACCACGTTGGCCGGATGAGAGACGGATGCCGCCCATTCCAAGGGAAGAATTCAACACCGAATCCTATGAAAACATTGTCGATAATCCCTTCCTGGAAGTGACGCAGAATCCGCTTTCGACCTTCTCGATCGACGTGGACACGGCTTCCTATTCGAACATACGGCGTTTTCTTGAAGACAGCCAGCTTCCTCCAAAAGACGCGGTGCGGATAGAGGAACTCGTCAACTATTTTGACTATGACTACAGGGGACCGGACAACGAAGACCCGTTCGCCGCCCGTTTCGAGATGACCGAAGCGCCGTGGAACAAGGAGCACAAGCTGCTGAGGATCGGACTGAAGGCCCTTGAGATGGACGCGGAGGAGCGCCCGGCCACCAACCTGGTCTTTTTGATCGACGTGTCCGGTTCCATGTCAGACCGGAACAAGCTTCCTCTGGTGAAGGGCTCCCTGCACATGCTGGTCGATCGGCTGACCGGGACCGACCATGTCGCCATCGTCACCTACGCGGGATCGACACGGGTGGCCCTTCCCTCCACACGGGGAGATCAGAAATGGAGCATCCATCGGGCCATCGACTACCTGCGATCGGGAGGCAGCACGGCCGGAGCTTCCGGCATTCAGCTTGCCTATGAAACCGCCCTGAAGAACCTCATCGACGGCGGGGCCAATCGCGTCATCCTGGCGACCGACGGCGATTTCAATGTCGGCATCACGAGCCACGGGGAATTGACCCGCCTGATTGAGGAGAAGGCTGAAAGCGGCGTCTTCCTGACCGCCCTGGGTTTCGGAATGGGCAACTACAAGGACGACACCCTGGAGCTTCTGGCCGACAAGGGCCGCGGCAACTACGCCTATATCGACACGATCGAGGAGGCGAAGAAAGTTCTTGTCGAGCAGATCAACGCCACGCTGGTCAGCGTTGCCAAGGATGTCAAGATCCAGGTGGAGTTCAATCCCGGCCGGGTCGGGGCCTACCGCCTGATCGGCTATGAAGACAGGGTGATGCCCAAGGAGGATTTCAACGACGATG
>JAFGTD010000064.1 GCA_016934295.1 Acidobacteriota bacterium | reverse complement strand
CGGAACATCTTTAATTTATCCCGGAGGCCCGACAATTCGGAAGGCCTGAGACTCATGGCGCCCGTCATGCCGCGGCCTGAAACCAGACGGACAAACTCCCGTGACAGCTTCTCGTCCGCCGGCGACAGGGACAACAGTTGATCCAGCAGCCGGCCGGGATCCGTACAAAGAGTCAAGTTTTTCTCCAAACCTTCAATGCGGGATATTTCCGTGTGATAATGGAACTGCCGGTTTTCCATGACTCCGAGTTCCCGCCACATTCTGTGAGCGGGCCCGGATTTGGATCCCACCAGCATGTGCATGCTGATATCAAAGGTGTATCCCTTGCGCTTCCATGCAGTGCACAAACCTCCGGGGATGTTGTGCATTTCATAAATGGTAGACTGATAACCGTTGCATTGGGCATAGCAGCCGGTAGACAGACCCGCAATGCCGGCTCCGACGATGATCATGTTTTTTTTCATCGTTTTTCTCGATTTAAAGGATTTATAAGTAAACCTTCTTGAATTTCAGGCTTTGATTTTACTACGGTGTAGTGAAGGCTTGGCGCAAAAAGTAAATAATTGTGCCCGGCGCATTCGCCGATACTGGCGCCTCACCGTCATAAAAAGAGGAGAAATTACCATGAGCAAGTTCAAGGTACCCGTTATCAAGCCGAGTATTTTTGTCCGTGCCGCACTTGCGGCTGCGGCAATCCTGTTGCTTCAAGCACCGATATTGGCAATCGACGATGATGAAATGGTGACGATGGAAACACTGCTGGACCGGATTCAAATCGAAGATCTGCTGGTAAGGTATTATGCCGATCTGTCGTCGGGCAGCGGCCACGACATGGCCCAGTTCTACACCGAGGACGCCGTTCTCGATGTCAACGGGATGATCGCGGAGGGCCGCGCGGCTATTGAAAAAATGTATGCCGGCCTGGGGGAAGGCGGATCCGACCAGACGGGAAACAGGGTTCACATGCTGCTGACCAATCCGATTATCACTGTTAAAGGGGATACCGCCAAAGCGTGGGTCATCTGGACCGGTGTCATAAACGAAAATGTACGATTGAGGCCCCGCTTTATGGAACAGGGGCGCGAATATGACGAACTTGTGAAGATCGACGGCCGCTGGTTTATCAAGAAGCGCTATATTTCGGCCGACAGCGGTATGCCGGCCATCTGGGACGACACCTATAAGCCCAGGGAACACAGGTAAGGGCGCATTGCAAACCGGCACGGATATTCATCAAGAATCTTGTTAAACATCCGGGCTGTGAGAAACGCGGGTTAAAGTTTGACGCGGTAATCTCAATACAAGCCTGTCATTGATTGAAGAGACCGGGCCGGGCGCTTTCACGCCCAGCCTATCGATGACTCCAATCGGTCTCTATGGACGCAGGATATTGATTTCCCGCTGCGGCGGCAGAGCCTTATTTACTTTCTTTACGACAATATCCTCACCCAGCCGGCCGTCTCGATTACCCCCCCGATATTGAGGACAACCACGGTATTTTTCCCCTTATCCTGAAAGGCTTTACAAACAGTGCGGATCAGGGGTTTTTCCTGCTCGGTCAGATAAAAATCTCCTGCCTCATCTTTCCTGTCGGACCCTTCCCCCGAGTTCCTGCCTATGGTAATCAATGCAATGTCCGCTTCGGCGGCCGCCTTGTCCACTAATCCGGACTTTACATCCATCTCGGCAATAGGCAGACGCCCACGGAACCAGGACCGTCTTTCGGTCCCGGCAGCCTGCTTTTCTCTCTCCTCCTTTATGTAATCCGTATACATATCCCGCAGGGATCCGCTAACGGAATAGCCGGCCGTTTCCAGGCCTTCTATCAGGGACACGCTGTAGGCTTCATTGACGTCGCCGCTGCCCGTTCCGCCGGTAACGATTTCATAGGAGGTATTTCCAAAAGCGGCGACCTTTTTAATTCCTTCCCCGAATGGGAGGACACCGGGACTGTTTTTCAGCAAAACCATGCCTTCGGCGCCCGCCTGGCGGGCTATGGCTGCATGCGCTTCGAGATCCGGCTGATTGGAATACGGGTACTGACGGTAGCGGGGGCTTTTAAACAGGATATGAAGAATCCGCGCGACGTTTTTATTCAACACGCCCTCATCCAATTGTCCCTCATTGACTGCCGCAATGATGGCTTCCGTCTGCCTGGAATTGCCGGGCATCAGGAGGTCGTTGCCGGCTTTCATCTGAGCGACAGGATCGGACCCGCCTCCCCAATCGGTCATGACAAATCCATGGAAACCCCAGTCTTCGCGCAATATTTTGGTCAGAAGATCATGGCTTTCGCTGGTATAAATCCCGTTGAGCTTATTGTAGGACGACATCACGGTCCAGGGTTCCGCTTCCTCAACGGCGATGCGGAAGCCTTCCAGGTAAATCTCACGCAGGGCCCTTTCGCTGACAATTGTATCGACGAAATTCCGGTTGGTTTCCTGGTTGTTGGCCACAAAGTGTTTGATCGACGTTCCGACATTCTGCGATTGCACGCCTTGAACCATCGCGGCAGTCATTTTCCCCGCAAACAGAGGATCTTCCGAATAGTATTCGAAGTTTCTTCCGCACAGGGGATTGCGGTGAAGATTCAGCGCCGGAGCCAGCAGTATATCCCCTCCGTACTCAAGAACTTCCTTTTTCTCAGATCCATTGTTTTCTCCCTTTGCGCGACGATAAATATTTATTTGAAAAGCAAAGGCGCTATTTCAGAAAGATAAATTCGCCAGTTGGCCCAGGTATGCCCGCCGCTGCTTTCACGGAAGGTGTGCTTGAATCCTAATTTTCCCAATACGGCAACCAGATTCCGGGAACCGGCATAGGCTAAACTGTCGTCCACTCCGCAGGCGATCCAATACAGCCTGTTTCCTTCTTTGAGGCTCTTAAGCTGACTCTCCACCTTCTCGTCGACGTTTCTTGCGCCGGCGCTGAATACTCCGACATAACCGAACATTTCGGGATTATCGACCGTTATCCGGAAGGTATGCCCTCCCCCCATGGATAATCCGGCTATAGCACGGTGGTCTTTGTCCGCCCGGACACGATAATTTTTCTCGATGAAGGGTACGATGTCGGCGACCAGGCTTTTCTCAAACATGCCCGAAAATTTCATTCGATCTTCCCTGCTCATACTGCCGAGGGCGGCCGGCGCGGGAATCTCGCCGGGAGTTCCCGATTGATAGGCATTGCCGTTCGGCATCACCACAATCATGGGAAGCGCTCTGCCCTGGGAAATAAGGTTGTCCAGTATCTGGCCGGCGCGACCGAGGGTGCTCCAGGCATCTTCATCCCCACCACCGCCATGCAGGAGGTAAAAGACGGGATATCTGCCGCTGCCGCCTTCATAGCCCGGGGGCGTATATACATACATGCGGCGCGTCAAATCCAGCGTCGGGGATTCATACCAGACCTTTGCCAGAGTGCCGTGCGGAACCTCCTTTACTTCGTACAACGCGGATTCTTTTCCCGGCACCAGCAATATGCAGTCCACCCGTTGTCCGTCGCGCTTATGGCTGGCATTGCCCGGGTCCAGGGCTTTCACCCCGTCGACATTGAATGAGTACCCATAGAACTCCGGCGCAAGGGGGCCGACGGTAATGGACCACACGCCTTCATCATCCTTCACCATTTTTTCGCTGGCGCCAAAACCTTCCATCCATTCGCCGCTGACGGTCACTTCATTTGCTTCAGGGGCGGACAGCCTGAAAGTAACCTTGTTGTCTGCATGAATTTCCGGAGAAACAAGGGCAGGGGCGCGCATAAATGCCGGCGGCGCCTGTTTCTGCTTCGGAGCCTGTTGAGCAAGCGCTAGGGATGTAAAGGTCAGAGCTAAAGCGCATAGACAGGAAGCGATTCCCTGCGGCAGGACTCTGTTATGTGCCATGACTGGAACCTCCATTTCATTTTTGTCTTATTTACACAGATGTTTAAATTCACCCGTTTACCTTGACCATTTCATCTTCATAATGACCGTAAGCGTCGATTTCGGCTCTTCGCTCGGGATTATTGTTTCCATAATGGAACCAGTAGGCTTTTCCTACCGCCTTGTCCCCGTCAATTTTCAGGACGATGTTGGTGATATTGTGGCGACTTGTTGCAGGGTACGGCCCCTGCTCGTTTTCCGTAGACGGATCAAAAACCGACCTGGATTCTTCCAGGCTCTTGCGTATTGCGTCCCGTCCCTGGACCTGATACTCAACGATGTCCAGGATGCCGTCCTCGGTGAAAGTCGATACATAAGTGTCCAGATCGAAGGAATCCAGGGCGAACAGATAGCGGGCCTGAAGATCTTCAATTTGTGCGCGGTCTTCCCCGTAGCTGCTCGTGTTGGGGCCGGCGGGTGCGCAGGATACGACCAGTATCAGCAATACGACTGCAATAGCGCCTGATAACATTTCCACCCATTTTCGCATTGGTTTCTCCTTATATTTAATTCCATCTTCTTTATGAAGGCTGTGCGACACAGGCATATTATATACAGCCTGCACGGATGTCATAGCGATATCCTTATCCGGCTTCCATCCTCATTGTGGCATCGCTTCAGTGCGCAATTATGATCCTGCAGCCGGCGGATTTCCGCGCTCCTGTTTGGATTGGCCCCAAGCCATATTCTGTGAGAAAATCGGACATCGCCGGTGTACGTTTTCGCTTCAACATATGGATGGGGCAAATGGGGACGGGATGGATTTTGAAGAAGAAAGGATCATAGATTCGGTCCGCGGACTTCTTGAAAAGACAAGGAATACACAATCGCAGGACACAGGGTGGAGCCGTTCCCTGAAGGCTTCGTACGCCCTGATATTAGAGACCGGTTTTAATTCAACACCAAAGCGAGGCCTTTGGCTGTTTACCGCCCTCTTAAATAACAGAGCCTCCGGCAATTTTCGTAGAGATTCTTTATTTGCTTTTATAGTAAATTCAACTGTATCCAGATCCTGTCTGGAGGAATCCATCATGTTTACAAAGCATAGAACAACAATCTTCGTACTATCTGCCATTTTGGCTCTATCCGGTTCCTGTACTCCGGATAGATCGATTGAGCAGGAAAGACCAGAACCTTTTCTTGGAAAATCGCTGAGGTACTGCAATCCGCTTTCGATTGAGGCATCCTCCGAAGATGGGTCCGCACGAGGCGTCAGCCTGGGCGACGTGACCATTGTGCTCGAAGAGGGCCGGTATTACATGTTCTGCACCGGAGGAGGCGGCTGGATTTCGGAGGACCTGGTGAACTGGGAATACAGGGGCGTCGAAATGCGGGAAGGCAGGGTGCCGGTAGCGCCGCATGTCGTGAAGTATAACGGGGAGTTCTACATGTCCGGCAACAACGCGCCCTTGTACAAGGCACCGGGAATCCTGGGGCCATACGAAAAAGCCGGAGACTGGACCGTTGCTTCAGGTGAACCGTGGACGGGAGAATCCAATGGCCGCCCCTGGACGGGAGCCTTCGATGTGGACATCTTTATCGACGACGACAACAAGCCCTATCTGTATTTCCCGGGCAGGTCGACCGACGGCATCTATGTTGTTGCATTGGATCCAAAAGACCTGAGCCGATTCGCCACGGAACCTGTTCGTCTTATCGGTTTCGATTCATCCCATACATGGGAACGCTATGGCGATATGAACGAGTACCCGGACGTTTCATGGATCGAAGGCCCCTGGATGATGAAGCGCAACGGGACCTATTACCTCCAGTACAATGCATCGGGCACGCAATGGCTTACCTATGCGACGGGAGTGTACACAAGCAAAAGCCCGACCGGCCCGTTTGTCTACGCGCCCGTAAATCCTATATTGCGAAAAACCATGGGTGTAGTGACAGGGCCGGGGCACGGTTGTATCGTTGAAGGCCCGGACGGCAACCTGTGGCAGTTTTACACGATTGTACTGGCCAATCCTCCCGGAGGGCGGCGTTTAGGGATGGATCCGGCCGGATTTGACCCGCAGGGGAATCTATACGTGAACGGACCGAGCGAGACACCAAGATGGGGACCCGGTGCGGTGCAGAACCCGGCCGGGGAAAACGATCCGGGATCTCTTCCCCTCACCGTCAACAAGATGAGAGCCATGAACGCTAAAAGCGGCTTTACAAGCCAGCGTCCGGGCTACGACGCAGCATATGCGATCGACAACTCCGCCGGCACCTGGTGGGAACCTGAGGAGGGCGATGCACAGCCGGCAATTACTATAGACCTCGGCCCGGCAACCGAGTTCGATCCGGTACAGATGTTCACGGTGGATTCAAGCCGCATTCTATTTGCAACCGGAGGCGCTTTCTGGTTCGGAGGCAGACAGATCCGTAAGCCCGACAAAGGCGCAGTTATCGCGTTCCAATACAGGATTGAAGCTTCCAGAGACGGGGAGACTTACGAAACCATCCTGGATAAAACCGGGAATGCAGTGACGAAATACATCGAGTTCGACGAGCTTCCACCTACTACCTGCCGCTTTATTCGCCTGACGATTACGGATTGGCCCGGTACAGGCGACAGGCCTCTGGGAATCGTCGAGTTTACCGTGTTCGGCAAGGCTGTGGAGCCGGCTGCTATGGAATGATACGACTATTGTCGCGGGCCGGAAACCGGAAGTCGAGCCTATTCCACTTGATTCGGATTCGATGTCATTCGTCATTGATCCCGTCAGCGTCAACATATACGAATTTTCAATTCCATAGGTGAAGACATGAATTCATTTAAAAAAAATCGCCGAGCATTCATTTTACTGGCCGCAGGTCTTGCGGCGGTCGCCATGATTTCCGGGTGCGGATCAGACAAGTCGCTTCCTGAATCGGAATCGGCCACAAACGCGGTGGATACCACCAACGGGCCCGTCCGCGGCCGCACTGAAGACGGGAACGTGCATGTATTTAAAGGTGTGCGCTATGGCGCTCCTCCGGTCGGAGATCTCCGGTTCAAACCGCCCGTTCGGCCGGCGTCCTGGACGGAACCGGCGGACGCCCATGAATACGCGAACCGGGCTATTCAGGGCTCAGGCATGCCGGGAACCTCCGATGACCTGCCTGAAGTGAGCGAGGACTGCCTTTTTCTGAACGTCTGGACGCCGGGACTCGACGACAAAAAACGCCCGGTCATGGTCTGGCTGCACGGCGGTGGATTTTCATCCGGCTCCGGGGGCGACCTGTTCTGCGAGGGGAAAAACCTCGCCCGCAAAGGGGATGTCGTCGTTGTCACGGTAAACCATCGCCTGAATGTTTTCGGCTTTCTTCAACTTGGCGATGCGTGGGGTACGGACTATGCTTCGTCAGGGCAGGCGGGCATGCTTGATATAGTCCTGAGCCTTGAGTGGGTGCGCGACAACATAGCGGGCTTCGGGGGCGATCCGGACAATGTCACAATATTCGGCGAAAGCGGCGGTGGGCGCAAGGTAGCCATGCTGATGGCAATGTCCCCCGCCGCCGGCCTCTTCCATAAAGCGATTATTCAAAGCGGATCCGGCCTCGATGCCCCTTCAAAGGCTGACGCAGTTGCGATGGGACGCGAACTGCTGAAAAAACTCGAAATCGCCGATGGGGACACTAAAGCGCTCATAAGCGCCGACGCCCGGGCGATTTTTGAAGCGCAACAGGCGTCATCTCCCAATATTTTAACCCCGGGGCAACTGACGGTTCCGGCAGGAGGATTTGCTCCCTGCATAGACGGCATCGTCCTGCAGCGCAAACCTTTCATCCCCGACGCCCCGCCGATATCGGCCGGTATCCCGCTGCTGATCGGATCAAACAAGGATGAAATGTCCATCTTCCGTTCGAGCGATCCGGAATTCGGCAAGCACACGGACGAGGAGTTTGTCGAATACGTCCATGAAGCTCTGCCCGGCAGGGCGGAATCGCTGATTCCGGCTCTCCGTTCGGCTTTCCCCGATTATTCTCCGAGCGACCTGATTGTGGCCGCAGATACGATGAAAGGCTACTGGATTGCCACGGTACTGCAGGCGGAACGCAAAGCGGCTCAAGACGCCGCTCCGGCTTACGTTTATCTTCTGGCCTGGGAAACCGGAGCGGACAACGGCCGGCTTCGCGCGCATCATGCGCTGGATGTGCCCCTGATATTCAACAACATAGAGACCATGCGGAGTATGCTCGGCCCCGGACCGGAACCTCTGCGCATGGCCGATCTCATGAGTTCCGCATGGATCGCTTTCGCGCGGACCGGGGATCCCAATACGGATGAGCTCCCGACGTGGCCGCCCTATGAGCAGGAAAACCGTTCGACCATGGTGTTCGATTCCGAAAGCTATATTCAAACGAATCCGTATGAAAAAATACGCCGGATCCTGATGCAATGAATTTTTACCCGTTGACTATTCTCGTGTTTTCGTTTGGATTATAAATAAACCGCGAAACAGATACAGGAAGAAAGATCCGTCGGCGTTCGGGCTACCCCATGATATGAGGCGGTCCAATCGCTAATTTACCCGGGAGATAGTGCTATGAAAATTGAAAATATTTATTTTTTGATACTCGGCGTTCTTTTGCTTTTCGTCATTTCCGGTTGCGTATCCGAACAACCGGCGACGACGGGATCCGGGCAGTCCGCGCCCGCGGGCGAGTGTGACCGCGCATGCCTGGAGAACTTTGCCGATCGCTATATCGAAGCCATGGTCGCACACGATCCTTTGAGCGTGCCTCTGTCGGACAATGTCCGATTCACCGAAAACGGCGTGGAACTGGAAGTCGGCGATGCGCTCTGGGCTACGGCCAGCGGCAATACCGACTTCGGCATCTACGCCGCCGATCCCGAAACCGGTCAGGTCGGGTATTCCGGTATCGTTGAGGAGAATGGAACCCGGGTTCTGATTTCCTTTCGTTTGAGAATCCTCGACGGCCGGATCAGCGAAATCGAGCAGATTGTCGGAAGGGACCGGAATTTTTCCGGTGTAGATAATCTGAAGGAACCCGATCCTGTCTATGCACGGATCCTTGAACCTTCGGAGAGAAGGCCGCGGGAAGAAATGATCCCCATCGCGGACAGCTATTTTGCAGCCCTGGAGCGGGCGGACGGCAAAAGGCCGGTGCCGTTTGCCGACACCTGCAACCGGATGGAAAACGGCGTGCAGACAACCAACAACCCCGAGCTCGGAGCCGGTATGGGTGGAGGCTACAACATCATGGCCATGAGCTGTACCGAGCAGTTTAAAACCGGCTATTTCAAGTTCGTAACCGAGATTCGCCGGCGACATGTTATGGTCGATGAAGAGCGCGGCATGGTCTTTTCCTTCGCCGCCCTGGATCATGCCGGCAACATCAAACAGGTCACAACAAACGACGGCCAAACCCATGACATCGGCCAGTTGAGTCCCTCCACGCTCTATGGAGGCGGGCTCTTCAAGATCATCGACGGCCGGATTCACAGGATCTATACGGTCTTTTTCACGGCGCCCTACGGAATGAAACATGCCTGGTAGCGTAGAGGAGATGTACAGTAAGGTGGAAGATGCCTCCCACGAACCGCAGAAAAAGAACACGTCGGCTTCAACTTAACTCAAAGTATCGATTTTTCGATATTGCGTAAAAAATATTCAGGAGCGAATGATCATGGCGAATAATCAACCGTCCGGCCTGCCCGGAAACTGGACCCAAATGACTCCCGCAGAAAAAAGGGAATACCGATTAAATCAATTTCTTAATCCTAAACATGTAAAATTCGTGAGCCCGGACGCGGAGAAGGCTTATAAAACAAGAGCCCGGAGAATAGTGGATGTTTTCAATGTAGAGGAGCCCGACCGGTTGCCCGCCAGCCTGCCCGTGGGTAATCTTCCTTTTAACTTGTACGGAATCAGGATGCACGACGCCATATATGATGTAGAAAAAGGCATCCAGGCCTGCAAGGCGTTCAACGAGAAATACTCGGAAGAGCTGGACCATTTCGCCGCTCCTTTCACTATTCCGGGAAAAGCCCTGGAAATACTGGACTACAAACTCTACGCATGGCCCGGGCACGGGCTGTCCATCAACGCCCCGGACTACCAGTATGTCGAAGGCGAATATATGAAGGTTGAGGAATATGACGCCCTTATCCGGGATCCGTCCGATTACTGGTTGAGAACCTATCTGCCCAGGATTTTCGGCGCCTTTGAGGGCTTCCGCATGCTGGCGCCTCTGCCGGACATTCTTGAAATACCCACGGCGCAACTTATGCCCCTGGGATTGCCTCAGGTGCGCGAATCTCTTCAAAGAATGATCCACGCCGGGGAAGAGATCCAGAAGAGGAACGAGCTGAGCGCTCGGCTCATGGAATTCGGCCCGGCGCACGGCTTCCCGTCCACGCTGGGCATGATTACGGTGGCTCCTTTCGATGCCATAGGCGATACCCTCCGGGGCACACGGGGCATCATGATGGACATGTTCCGTCATGCGGATAAACTCCTGGAAGCTATCGATGTGATGACGGAACTGATTATTCATTCGGTCCTGGGCCATCCGAACTTCGCCAACATGCTGACCGTCCTTCTTCCGCTGCACAAAGGCGCCGACGGCTGGATGTCGGAAAAGCAGTTCGATACATTCTACTGGCCGTCTCTGAAAAAGGTAATGGATGCCTTTATCCAGGAGGGACTCATCTGCATGCCTTTTGCCGAAGGGGGCTACAATACACGGCTGGAAACGGTGACGGACTTACCCAAAGGCAGCGTGGTGTGGTGGCTGGATCAGACCGACATGGTGAAGGCAAAGAAAATCCTGGGGAATAAATTCTGCATCCAGGGGAACGTGCCTTCTTCGCTTGTTGTGACCGGTGACCCCGGGGATGTTAAAGAGTATAGCCGCAAACTTATAGAAACATGCGGACCCGGAGGCGGGTACATCCTGGCAGCCGGATGCATCCCGGATAATCCAAAGCTGGAATGTATTCAAGCCATGCACGCCGCGGCAATGGAATACGGCCTTTATAAGAAGTAGCAACCAGGCTTCGATCCTCCGTCCGGATGATGCAAACGCCCCATTTTCTTCAGCGCCTGCATCAAACTGTTCTGTCGGCTCCTGTTTTGCCGCCGCCCGGTTTCCGCCGACGCCGAGTCGTATGCGAGAGATTTTTAGCCTGCACCCAAAGATGCGGGCCGGCGAAACGGAGGCCAAGAGGAAGGCAAAGATAAGATATATGATAAAAGCAGGCGCGGTTCTTTCGGAGATAAAGAAAAACGGGGTCACCCACATTGTCGGCGTGCCGGACAACGGATCGCGCGCTCTCTATCAAAAGCTGTGGGCCGATCCCGACATCCGGGTGGTTCCCGTCACCCGCGAGGGGGAGGCTTTTGCCCTGGCTTCGGGGCTTTTCCTGGGCGGGAAAAAACCGATGGTACTCATCCAGAACACGGGCTTCTTTGATTCGGGAGATGCATATCGCGGCACCGTCCTCAATATGGCGATTCCCCTGGTCATGCTCATCGGCTATCGCGGCTATGAGACAATGTCCGGCACGGGTTCCGTCGATACGGCCGCGACTTTTTTCGAGCCGATTCTGAAAGGCTGGGAAGTTCCCTACTTTGTGATGCGTTCTTCCTCAGAGAGCCGGCTGATCTCCGATGCCTTTTCCAAAAGTGAGGATACTTCGCTGCCGGTTGCCGTGATCTATCCTGGAGAGATGAATTGATGCTGGACAAATATGTCTGCCTTGAAAAACTTTTCGCTCTCCGCCGGGATGAAATCGTTGTTACGACGATGAGCGTTGCCGCCCCCTGGGCCCGTCTTTCGGACGGT
>JAFGTD010000063.1 GCA_016934295.1 Acidobacteriota bacterium | reverse complement strand
AGTATTGGAAGTCAGGAAAGCGTCAAAGAATGTGGTCATCGACGAAATAATCTAACATAAGGCACATAAAGAAACTTGGCGTGTTCTATTTTATCGTTGATGTTAGTATTTCAGTTCTTCCGATGATATCTTGGATTATGGTCCGGATAAAAGATTGGTTCTCTTAACCCTTAAATATTATTTATTCAGTGAATCACATCAGTACAAATATGAAAACAGACCTTCACATTCATACCTCTACCGGATCCGACGGGGCGCTGACTCTCGAGGAATTATTCAACGAAGCTTCAGATCGCGGAATCGAGCTTATTTCAGTAACAGACCATGGCGCCGTCCATCACCAGGGGGAAGCTGTCAGGATTGCGGCCGAACACAATATCCGCTATGTAACCGGCGTGGAACTGAACGTATCCTTTCCCTACGGTGGCAAGGACATATCCCTTGATTTCCTGGGATACGGGTATGACTACAGGAACCCCGCCCTGAATGAAAAGCTGGAAATGATGAAGAAGTACGACGAGGAGCGGGCGTTGAAGGTCCTGGATAAGCTGAACCATGAACTGGAGAAGGAAAGCATCCCGCTCTTTACTGAAGACGACCTGGCGCAAATGCAGGAAGGCATTGAGGGCATTCTGAGCCGGCCCCATATAGCGGATTATCTGGTCAGAAAAAACATCGTCTCCGACCGCCAGGAAGCTTTTGACCGGTACCTGGTAGCCTGCAACGTACCCAGATACCCGCTTCGGCTGGAGGATGCCTCCCGCCTTATCAGGGAAGCCGGTGGAATACTGTCGCTGGCCCACCCGAGTGACCCTAACGGCACATCCCTGGCAAAAATCACCTTAGACCTTGATGAACAGAGCGCAATCATCCGAAAAGGAATATTCGATTATATCGATGGAATTGAATGCTGGCACTCCCGCATGGACGGACCGACGACGGCCCATTATGTTGAATTCTGCCGGGTAAATAATCTCATGATGACCGGCGGAAGCGACTGCCACCAGAAACCGATGCTGCTCGGCACCGTGGATGTGCCGGATTTTGTCGCGGAACAGTTTTTGACAATGTGCGTAAGACAATAAATTCGAATTAACGACAAAGGCCGTGGAGTGCGGCAGCTTCCGGCTTCGCCCTGCGGGTTACGCCTGACAAGACGCCGGACAGGTGCTGCCGCCTTGTTCCGGAATTGATATAACGAAGGCTCAATGCAAGCGCGCAAGCTTTGCTTGCGCCTTCGTTATGATTGTGCAAAACGATAAAAAGGCGCAAGCAAGCTTGCGCACTCCAAAAAATCCTATGATTCAGATCATATCTTTTCTAGCCGTTTTCCTGGGAATTTTTGGAGGCATCAGCTTTTACGTTTTTATCCGGGGCCTTCAGTCCATCCAGAAAGGCTCCAGGCTCAGAATTCCCTATATCGTTCTTTACTGGATTATTGCCGTTTCCTTTTTTGCAGGACGGATTCTTGAGAATTACCATACATCCTTTCTTATAAATCTATTAAGCTGGGTGGGATCGCTCTGGATCGCCGCCCTTCTGTATTTCTTTATTGCCGTCGTCCTGCTCGATATTCTGAGGCTTATCAACCACTTTGTGCCGTTTTTCCCGGCGGCAATCACTCAAAATTACCCCCTGGTAAAACGCACGGTTTTCTGTGGAATCACAGGACTGGTCGGACTGTTGATTCTGGCCGGGCATATCAATTCCATTTATCCGCGCGTGACTGAACTGAATCTTGCGGTTGACAAAAAAGCCGGCAACCTGGAAAAACTGAATATCGTAATGGCATCGGATATTCATTTGGGAACAATTATCGGCCGGTCGCGGCTCGCGCGGATTGTCGATAAAATCAACAGCCTGGATCCCGACCTGGTCCTGCTGCCGGGCGATATCGTCGATTCGGAACTGACATCGATAAAAAGGAACAGCCTGGGGCAACCTCTCAAGGATATCCGCGCCCGTTTCGGGGTTTACGCCGTCACGGGAAACCATGAATATATCGGCGGGATTGAAGAAACAAGCGCCTACCTGACCGATCACAACATCACCCTGCTGCGCGATCAGGCAATCAAGGTGGCGGACGCGGTCTATCTTGTTGGGCGGGAAGACCTTTCCGCAAACCGATTCGGGAATATTAGCCGCAAAAACCTTACGGAGCTGATGCAGGGTGTCGATAAAAGGTATGCGGTCATCCTGATGGACCATCAGCCGTTCGGACTGGAAGAAGCTGCTTCCAACGGCGTGGATCTGCAGCTTTCGGGGCATACCCATTACGGCCAGTTGTGGCCGATTAACTATATTGTCCGCTCCGTTTACGAGCTTCCCTGGGGCTACATGAAAAAAGGGGACACCCATTATTATGTTTCGAACGGCGTGGGAACCTGGGGCCCCCCTGTTCGGATCGGGAATCGTCCGGAAATTGTGCATATTCAACTGGAGTTTGAGTAATATGGAGTGCGCAAGCTTGCTTGCGCCTTGATTTGCCATCAATAAAACAAAGGCGCAAGCAAGCTTGCGCACTCCAAATGGAAGCGTAGAATATGAAAGTCCTGGTAACGGGAACGGCGGGTTTCATCGGGTCGCATACGGCATTACGGCTGCTGGACAGGGGCGACGAAGTCGTCGGCCTCGACAGCATCAACGACTATTACGACATCAACATCAAATACGGCAGGCTGGAAAATGCCGGGGTCGACAGGAAGGGCGCCGAATCGTGTACATTCAGCCAAAGCAGCAAATTCCCCGGATATCGATTCATAAAAATATACCTGGAAAACAAACCCGCTGTTGAGGACCTGTTTGCCAGAGAGAAATTCGACGCGGTCATACACCTTGCCGCACAGGCCGGGGTGCGCTATTCCATCACGAATCCATACGCCTATATAGAAGCAAACATCCTCGGTTTTCAGAATATACTCGAGGCCTGCCGGCACAATAAGGTGCAACACCTTGTTTATGCCTCCTCGAGTTCGGTGTACGGTTTGAACGAAAATTACCCGTTCTCGACCCACGACAATGTCGATCATCCGATCTCGCTTTATGCCGCCACAAAAAAATCGAACGAGCTGACGGCGCACACCTACAGCCACCTGTACCGCATACCGACTACGGGCCTGCGCTTTTTTACCGTCTACGGCCCCTGGGGCAGACCGGACATGGCCCTGTTTTTGTTCACTAAAGCCATGCTTGAAGACAAACCGATCGATGTCTTCAATAACGGCGACATGAAGAGGGATTTCACCTATATCGACGATATCGTTACCGGCGTCGTCAAGGTTGTGGATCATCCGCCTGAAGGAGATCCAACGTGGAGCGGCCAGCAACCGGATCCTTCCAGATCCCGCGCTCCCTACCGGCTCTACAATATCGGGAACAACTCCCCCGTAAACCTGATGGATTTCATCGAGGCCATCGAAAAATCCCTCGGCAAAAAAGCGGTCAAGAACTTCCTTCCCATGCAGGACGGAGACGTCCCCGCAACCTGGGCCAACGTCGATGACCTTGTCGACGACCTGGGCTATGCGCCGAGCGTCGGCATAGAAGAAGGCGTAGACCGCTTCGTAAAATGGTACCTCGACTACTTTAAATAAATTGGTGACAGGCTAGAATTTCACTTTTTTCACAAGAGTGTGCTGTTACCACAGAACGGTCGAAAAAAAGTGAAATTCTAGCCTGTCACCAATTTTTTAGCATCGTTGGTATTATTAGCGCGGTAAAAGGACATGTAGGTATTATTATTAATAATTGAGTCGCACTATTCATTAATTTATTTTATATTTACGACGATACCTTAGTTAGCTCGTTGAAATAACATCTTCGTATAAGATAGCGTTGATAACGAATCCATCAGAAGGGAATTGTTAATGGCTAATAAAAACAACAACTTATATTGGCACCAATCTTCAATATCCGTAGATGACAGAAGAGAACTGAATAAGTATAAAAGCTGCGTAATATGGTTCACAGGCCTGTCCGCCGCTGGAAAATCGACCCTCGCCAATGCATTAAACGAGAAATTTCACTCCATGCACATACACGGCTATGTGCTGGACGGCGACAATATCCGTCACGGGCTGAATAAAGACCTGGGATTCAAACCTGAAGACAGGAAAGAAAATATTCGAAGAATCGGTGAAGTGGCCAAGCTTCTGGTAGACGCCGGATTGATTGCCATAACGGCTTTTATCAGTCCTTACAGGGAAGATCGGCACCAGGCACGCGAGCTTGTGAGAGACGACGAATTTCTTGAAGTCTATGTAAAGTGCGATCTGGCTGAATGCGAGCGTCGCGATCCCAAAGGTATCTATAAAAAAGCTCGTAAAGGAGAAATCAAGGAATTTACCGGGATTTCAGCTCCTTACGAAGAGCCTGAAAAACCGGAAATCGTCGTAGACACAACCAGGAATTCCATCGAGGAATGCACACAAAAACTCCTCGACTACCTGATCGGAAATGGATACATAGAAGAAAGACTGATAAACGGCTGTTAGTAGTCCTGTCATTAATCTGGTATCAGGCTTCATTGACGCCTATTATGCTCACTGTCTTTGCCTCCATTAAGCCACTATTTCACAATATTCAAAGAGGGAATCATTCTGTGCTGTAGACAAGGAGCGAATATAGAATTGATATTTACAAAAAGGGAATGAGGTCCGGTTGGAGAGATTAAAAAGAGGACTGCATATTTTAATGAGAGTCTGTTGACCGGCAAATGATGCCTGCTTACCAACAGCTTACAACCATTTTTCTATCATTGAGCACGGCCTCCTCAAGTAGAAGGCAATCGATAAAAAATTTAACAGACCAGCTGGGGTAAGTTCCGAATAAATATCGGCCCCATATCGGGTGTGAGCCCTTAAGAGCCCCACGAATATTGGGATTTTGAATAGTGCAGTTTTGTAACGATTTCAGGTATTTCGCCGCCCGGACCGCTCCCAGCTTGAAATTCTCTTCTCCTGTAATCATAAACGCTCTATACCAGACAACTGCCATTTGAGCTATCCCGGTCAGACAGCTATATCGGGCTTTGGGCTTCCAATCTCTGTCAAACTCACCTGCCATGGAGCCGTTCGATCTAATGAGTTTCAGCAGCACCCGGCTGTTGTGAAGAGCCGTCTGTATCAAGCTTTCGTCGTTAAGACGTATCCCCGATTCCAGCAAGCCCTGAATCGTATAAGCTATCGTGTGGAGGTATGGATATTCGTCAGGGGAAAAAGCCATGAAATCGATCCACCCGTTTTCATACTTTTGTTTTATGGCCCATTTCAGGTTTTGAAGCGCCGCGTTTCTCGTTTTCCGGCAACTGGTCTCGCTTGACAGCTCAACCAGCGCCCATGCCGTTCGGGTATTGTAACTGTGCACTTCATTGCGATAGTCATAATTTCTCCAGCATCCATCCTCGGATTGCACGCTCAACAGCCAATGCGCGGCTTTGATTGCGCCGTCCAACAGATTCTGTTGCTTTGTCTGATGGTAGGCCGCCAATAATCCGAATATGACCTGGCCGGTGTTAAAAATAGCCGGCAAATCATTGCGATGTATTGTGTGGCCGGGGAATGCTCCGCAATCGAGCTGTATTTTCAACTCCCATTCGGCCAGAGCCAGGGCCCGCTTGCGAACCCGATCGTCTTCAGCATACTCCGCGTAGGAAAGAAGGGAGGGAATAATGTAGCCCGTTACTTCAGGGTATGAATGGATCCATCCGTCTTCATAGGAATATCCAAGCGCAACACCGCCATAGCCGGTTGCGGCCTGCGCGCGTAAAATCCACTGAACAGCTTCATGGAGATGAACAGCATTTTCCCGTACAGGGCCCCGAATATCGAGAAAATCCCTGATGATGCTGAGCAGAAAGGCCGGGCTGTATATACGCTTTTTTATTAATTTTAATAGCATCTGCGCGATCCATGATAATACTCGATATTCCGATAAGGCATATCGGAATATTCCGATATGAAATTTAAAAGAATATACTAATCATTAAAGATTGGAAAAGAATGACCCGTAAATTTATTTTAATTTCTATTTTGATATTTGTATTAGCAGCCGTATGCGCTTACTGGTTTCGTCCTATCGTTTTTCTGACTTTGCTGGTTTCAGGGAGAAATCCGGTATGCGATCAAAGTGAAGCCTGGCGTGGGTTCAAGGAGAAACATACTCGGCAGGAAGAGTTACGCAGTTATCTGGAATCTGAAATACATCTGGTTCGCGCAGACGATGACGGCAATGAATTGTATGAAGTTTCCGGCTCCACGATCTGGGTACCGGCGGGGAACCGCCGGATGCTTCTCTATATACTGACCGAAATCGAAAGGGGCGTTTATCAGTCAAGCACCTGCAGGGTTAAGGCGGGTGATGTTGTGTTGGATTGCGGCGCGCACGTGGGTTTGTTCACGAGGCAGGCACTGAAAGACGGCGCTGATTTGGTCGTAGCTGTCGAACCTTCAAGAGAAAATCTTGAATGCTTAAAACGAAACCTGGCTACGGAAATTTCCAAGAGGCGAGTCATCCTGTACCCCAAAGGAGTTTGGAATCGCGAGGAAAGACTTGTAATGAAAGAAGTTCCCGATTTTTCTGCGGCGGACAGATTGGTGTTGTCGGCAAACACAACCGGGAATGGCGCGTACGAAGTGCAGCTCACTACCGTGGACCGGTTGACAAAAGAGTTAAACCTGAAACGCGTCGATTTCATTAAGATGAACATTGAAGGAGCGGAGCAGAAGGCACTTGAAGGATCACGGGAAACCCTGAGTCGATTCAAGCCTATGCTGGCAATTTCCGCCACCCACTTGCATGACGATACGGAAAAGATTCCGCAACTTGTGAAGATGGCCCGCGACGACTATCGAATGTCCTGCGGAACATGCTATGTCGATAAGGAAAAACTGCTTATCCTGCCGGACGTCTTATTCTTCTATTGATGAAATCGGATTTACCGACCGATATATTAAACACAATATGTAAAATACAAGTATACGAGAGCTTTACAAAGGAATCATGAGGTGAATGTAACCGGAGAAAACTGGCTTCCCAAAACTCAAGGCTTGAGATTTTCTCTGGGTGAATTCTGCCTCTATCAGTGGCAATTCCCTGCGCTTGTTCTTGACCTGCATTACTCCGAAATTCCGAAGCGATTCGAGACCCAGCTTCCTATAGACCATCTGACTTCATCCACAGAAGCCCTGTTCGTTCCCTCCTGCGCGTCTATTGCAGAATATCCTACTATATCTTTCGATAAGACTTTCATTCGTTATATTCCCGAGAGATACGAGCACTACGGCATCGAATATAACGGCACGTTTGAAGATTACCTCGCCGGGCTTCGCTCAAAGGCACGCCATGAGCTTCTTCGAAAGCTTAAAAAGTTCGATTCTCATTTCAAGACAAAGAAAACGTTTCGCGAATTCCGCCTGCCTGAGGAAGTAAATGACTTTTATTCCTTCGCTCTCGTGGTTTCTAAAAAAACTTACCAGCACAGACTGCTTCACGCCGGACTTCCGGAGGATGATGACCACAAACGCGAAAGTATTAAACTGGCGGGACTCGATCAGTTTCGAGGTTATCTGTTACTCGACGAAACACAACCCATTGCGTATGGATACTGCCGGGCTCAAGCTTCCAGTCTTCTCTATTTACACACCGGCTATGATCCGCAATATCGTCAATGGTCTCCCGGTATGGTCCTTCTGTACCACATCGTCGATATGTTTTATTCCGAAGGGAAATATCGTGTACTCGATTTCGGGAGCGGGAATGCATCCTGGAAGAAAGATTATAGTACAACAAGCGCGATTTGCGCCCGTGCCTATTATTTCCGAAAAACTAACCATAACGCGGCATTACTGGTGGCACACCGAATAACGACAGCCCTGTCGGATCTGGTTGTGAAAGTGATCGATGCAATCGGATTAAAGCAGAAACTAAAAAGGTATTTCCGTTCCAGCTTCGGCATGTCTCAAACACCGGACAATTAAAGGAAAACTCCATGAAGACGACGACATCGATGCCATGTCAGAATGACAATGTTCAGGAATATTCGAAAAATTGCCCTATAATCCTTTTACTTCTCCAGAGAGCGCGAGACTACGGACTACGAGGAACGGTCCGGTGGATTCTGAAGAAAGTAGGTATAATCAAGAAAGAGCCTCGTATGAAAAAAACGGGTGAAAAAATTCAAGTTACCTGGAAGGAAAATCTCAATCTTCAGCCCGGCAACCTTGTAGAAGTGCGATCGGCAAGCGAAATCCAAGCGACACTGGACGATAACGGGAGATACAAGGGACTGGTGCTTATGCCCGACATGCTGGACCTTGCAGGCAAGCGATTCCGGGTATACAAGAGGCTGGAACGTATACTAATCGAGAATACTGGTGAAATCAGGACAGTCAAAAACACAGTCTTGCTCGATGGCGCTATCTGTGACGGTTTTAACGGAGCATGCCACAAATCGTGCTTCTTCTACTGGAGAGAAGTATGGTTGCGCAAGGTGGAATCGGACTAATATTATCTGAAAAAAAATAAATAAAACTGCGGCGTTTTGCAGTTGCCGACATTCAGGCTTACGCCCAAATAAGATCAGCGTGACACCGCCGGTTATACGGGTATTGCGTTCTTTCAGGCAACTTTCCAACAAGCTCATCTGTGCTACAATCGTTCGGAGATGTAACTAAGGCGAGGAATCGAGAGATTTATGTCCGGAATCGAACAAGGGCCCATTCGACCGCCGAGTGAAGCGCAGAGCCTGCTCCTGCGGGTGACGCGGAACTGCTCCTGGAACCACTGCGAATTCTGCCACATCTATAAAGGCAACAAGCTGAGCCTTCGAACCGTGGAAGAGGTCAAGCAGGACATCGACAATATCAACAACATTGTCTCGGAGCTGAAATCCGACTCATGGAACCAGGGATACGGCGGAGCAATAGCGCCCGACGTCATCCGCACCGCACTGAAAAGCCTGCACCGGTTCCCGGAAGGAACCCGAAGCGTCCTCCTCTGGCTCTACAACGGCGGGAAAAACGTTTTCCTGCAGGATGCGGACAACCTGATACTGAAAACGAAGGACCTGGTCGAAATGCTCGCCTATCTGAAGGCGACCTTCCCTTCCATCGATAGAATCACCACCTATTCCAGGGCCAGGACGGTTTCGCGAAAATCGCTCGAGGAACTACAGGATTTGAAACGGGCCGGCCTCTCGCGCATCCACATGGGCCTCGAATCGGGACACGATCCGATCCTCAAAATGGTGAAAAAGGGCGTCACGGCAGAGCAGTGTATCGACGCCGGCCGAAAAGTGAAGGCTGCGGAGATTGAGCTTTCGGAATACATCATGCCCGGCCTGGGCGGGAGAAAACACTGGAAAGAACATGCCGTTGAAACCGCCGGGGTGCTCAACGCCATCGATCCCGATTTCATCCGGCTCCGCACCCTGAAGGTCCTGGAGATCATGCCCCTGCATAAGAAAGTTGAAAACGGCGAACTGGAACTGATGAGCGACGACGAGATCGTTGAAGAGCTGAAGCTGCTGATCGAAAACCTCAACGGTATTCACAGCCGCATCACAAGCGACCACATTCTTAACCTATTGGAAGATATCGATGGGAAGCTCCCGGATGAAAAGGAGAAGATGCTGGAGGTCATAGACAGATACCTGGCACTGCCGCAGGAAGAAAGAGAAAATTTTCGCCTGGGCCGACGCGCCGGTTTTTACCGAAACCAGGATGACATGAACAATCCCGAACTCCGCAGCCGGGTGGATCAAATCATGCAGCGGATCAAGACCGAATCCCCGGACAATCTCGACCGGACGATCTCGGAAATCATGGAATCGTTTATATAAAACAGGCCGTAGGGGCGAACCTTGTGCCTGCCCCGAGGATTTAATCGAGGGGTTCGCCCTATAAAAAAACCGTTGCATGTTGAACGTTTACACGTTGCACGTTAAAAACAAAAAGATCGTTGAATGTTCAAACATAAGATTTATAAAAGAAGCTAAAAATCGTTAAATACGTCAAAAAATGCCATAGGAACCTGCCGGTCAGCCCGAAACGTGCAACGACGCTTTTTTCTTTTAACGTTCAACGTGCAACCTTCAACGTGTAACGACGCTTTAATATCTTTTAGGTTCGCCTCTACGTTTTCAGAAACCATGCCACGTATCTGCGCATGGCTTCTTCATATTCCATCTCCGGCTCCCAGTGCAGCAGTCGTTTTGCTTTTTCCGAAGATATAAACCGCCCCT
>JAFGTD010000062.1 GCA_016934295.1 Acidobacteriota bacterium | reverse complement strand
CGGGTCCCGGAACAGGTTGCTTGGCTTAAAAAATGCCCGTAAAACCGCGAAAAAATCGGCCGCACACGCTTGCAGAAAAGACACGATCAGCTACACAACGAACTCCACGCAATGCCTGATGCATTTCAGGGACCAGCTGTTGCGCTGACCTATCCTGGTCAGGATTTCCGAAATAATCGGTTCCTTCCCTGATCGGGTTGTCCGGCATCTTCGGATCTTCGAACATCGTAGTTACCGCGTCGAGACGAAAACCGCATACGCCCTTATCAAAAATAAACCTGACCGACGGCGGTATCGGTTCCCTCGAGACCTCCAGGCATGAGGAATTCGGCGGCGGCTACGGAACGGGCGCGGCTGTTTTCCGGGACCTCTGCGTCGCACCCGGCCGATGGGATCTGCAGGACGCACTCGATCCCTTTAACGCTCGAAGTGAGGCGCCTTGATAATAAAATTCCTCAGGCTGCGGAGCTGGCGGAAGTGTTGGGGATAAATGAAGTTTTTGTGCTGTTGCTTCCCCTGAACTCCCTCAGGGAATCAAGAAGCTCCCGGTCACATCTCTTCAATATAGAACGGACCTCGCTCACGTCCAGGTTAAGAGAATCGGAGATTATTTCCGGGGATCGGCTCTGGTAATGTGCCTGGGAGAAAATCCTGCGTTCGAGGTCAGGCCATTTTTGGAGAACATTGGAAATTTCGCGGAACAGGTCTTCTCGTTTTCCTTTTAATATTACGGCCGACATGATGGAACTCCATTTCAATATTTCTTTATACGCCTTTCTCCCGTTCCGGATAGGAGCTGTCGCCGTCTCCGGATCACCGCAGTACATAAAGCCGGATGTTGAGTGAGTCTATGTGCTGTTTTTATATGCCTGGGAGAAAAGCTGTCTTCCTTTTTCCTTGCATACAACCATTAATACTTATTAAGACGCAATTAGGTTCAAAAAAGTTTCAACTTTCGTACCTTTCCCAATGGAAAATTTTCGGCCTGTCGGTTGCGGTTATTGCAGGGGCGCGCTTTTTTCTTCAGCTATGAAGCCGTAAATACGCCCGGCCGGGTTCGATTCGGAAATCCCGGCCGGCTTTAAGCGTGCGCATTATTCATACATTCTGCGGGGACGGGTGGCGTCTTTCCTTTGTCAGCGGTGTGCAAATACCTCTGAGACCGGGATTTCGAGATCCGTGAAAAACGCTGAAGAAAGGATATTGCATTTACGATCCATTCGGATCGATATATATCCCAGCTCGCTCCAGACCAGTTGTTCGACCGTTTCCGCCTCAGGATCTACGATCCAGTATTCCAGAATCCCGGCATCGGAATAAATTTTCCTTTTTTCATACATATCCCTTTCCCATGTATCGTTGGAAGTGATTTCCACGACGATGTCGGGAGGGCCCAGGATGATTTGTTCGCCCAGAATGCCCTCGCGGTTTTTCCTGACAAAAAAGATGTCGGGCTTTACGATATCCCGGGACGAAAGCATCACTCTGGACGGCGCGCTCATGACTATTCCCCGGTTCTTTTGTTCCAGTTTCTCGTACAGGAATGCGGTCAGTTTTATTGCGATACGTTGATGTTTTGTGTCCGCGGCAGGGACTGCACTTGCCGTGCCGTTGAGAATCTCAACGTTGCCGATCTCCGGTAAGGATGTACAGGTTTTAGCGTTAAACAGGGCGTGCTGTATTTCGAGGGTCATTCTCGTCATGAACATTCTCCATTTGAGTCGTTGATCCGAGGCCCTGCCTCAGAATCCGCACGAGCGGTATTTCCGGACAAGTCCTTTGTCTTGTTAGTCATAGAGGAGATTATGCCACTGGCCGCAATGCATCCACGCTTGACGGCGATGTATCGCTGCGATTTCGCACGGCAAACATGGATTTGATTCCGGCATGGGTATTGTTTCGTTGGACACGAAACTATTTCAAAAAATCGGTGCGATATATATGCGATGTGTTGGAAGCGGAACCAGGGTGTATCGTACACAGGTCGATGGGACAGCGGATACGGCAGTAAAATTTATGGGATTTCTAGGCGAACCTCTGCGTTTGCCCGATCGGCAGGTTTTAATTTCAAAGAGTTTGTTATAACTTCGGCTGCCGATCGGGCTGCGCCTCTGCGATGAGCTTTTCAGGCGGAATCGATGAATTTGCCGGGCGGGCCGTTCAGCTTGTCATTCCAGTTCCGGGCCTTGGCGGAACCGACATATTCAATCCTGTTTGCGGTCAATACAAGCCCCTTGGCGTCCCGTCCCCGCACCGGCTGGTGCGCCACGGAGAATTTCTGCTGGCGGATCTGGATGCGTTCGTCCTCGACGTAGCGCACGTAAAGCAGCGACGGGTCGTCGTCGGCAAAAAAAAGAATTTTGGAGCCTTTGGGCGCGAAACGGGATTCCCGGTTTGTAACAAGCCCGCCGGGGGCGAACTTTTTGAAGTATGCAAAAAAGTCCAGTTCATAGACCGTAGTCATAACGCGTTCACGGTCCAGGATGGCGCAGTATATCAGCGACGCATCCACAAACAGCTTTTCCGGCGGGGAAACCACTTTGCATCGGCCGTCGTTCCATATAAGAAGGAGACGGTCCAGCGGCGAACAGGAAACAAGGCGGGATCCCGCAACTTTATGCCCGATGTACCCTTTCTTCTTGTCGTGGTTTACCGTCAATTCGTTTTTGGTAAGCTCCCGTTCGGAAATTTTCCCGAAGGTTTTGAGCTTTGTCCGTCTCGGGTATTCGGACCTGTATTTTCTCAGCAGGCTTCGCAGATAACGGATCGTATACGGAACCATCGCTTCCAGATCCGTCTCCACCTCTTTCAATTCCTTCCCGAGAGACTTGATCTCTTTCCGGTTCTTGTTCAGGTCGAAAAGAGAAATCCGCCGGATGGGGAGGTTGAGGAGCCCTTCGATGTCGTCGCGTGTAATATCCTGCTGCAACCGGTCCCGGTAGGGCTGCAATCCCTGCAGTATCGCTTTCTGGATTTCATCCGCCGACTTGAGCGTCTCGATGTTCTTGTAGATGCGGTGTTCTATAAACAGGCGCGCCAGGGTTTTGCCGTGTATTGCTTCCAGCAGCTTTTTCTTTCTGCGCTGCAGTTCGCGCTGCAGGATTTTTACCAGCCGGGATGTGTTGTGCCGCAGAATGGACGGTACGGTCATGTCGACCGGCTTGTTATCGCGGATGACAACGATGCGACTGGAGATCTGTACCTGGCACTGGGTGAATGCATACAGCGCCGCCGCGGCACGATCCTGGCTCTGATCGGGCGCAAGACGGATCTCGATCTCCACATTCCCGGCGGTGAAATCGTCGATGCTCTTGATCTTAAGCTTCCCCCTGCGCGCCGCATCCTCGATGGAGGCCGTAATCGAGTCCGTGGTGGCGCCGAAAGGGAGTTCCCGAATTACGAGAGTGTCGTGGCCCTTTTTGTCGATTCGGGCGCGTACCAGAACATGGCCCTGCCCGTTGTCGTAGCTATCCGCATCCATCAGGCCGCCCTGAGGAAAATCGGGGACAATATGAAACGGCTTTTTGCTTAAAATGGCGGTCTGTGCCTCGAGCAGTTCGACGAAGTTGTGCGGCAGAATGCGCGTGGATATTCCGACTGCGATGCCTTCCGCGCCCAGCATCAACAACAGCGGAATTTTCGCCGGCAGCAGGACGGGTTCTTTCCGGCGGCCGTCATAGGTTGGAACGAAGTCGGTCAGGTCGTTGTTAAAAATTTCCTCCCGGGCCATTTTGGTCAGCCGGCATTCAATATAGCGCGAGGCAGCGGCGGGATCCCCGGTGAGGATGTTTCCGAAGTTCCCCTGTCTCTCGATGAGGAATTGCTTGTTTGCCAGCACAACCAGCGCCTCTTCGATGGAGGCGTCTCCGTGCGGATGAAACTGCATGCAGAATCCGACGATATTCGCGACCTTGATGAACTTGCCGTCGTCGTTCTCATTCAGGGAAAAAAGGATGCGGCGTTGGACCGGTTTCAGCCCGTCATCCAGGTCCGGGATGGCGCGGTCCCGGATAACGTAGGATGCATACTGGAGAAAATTCCGGTCGACCAGTTTTTTGAGAGGGCCTTCCCCCGTAGCCTGAAGCCTGTCGGCAGCCCGGCCGTTTGTGAGAGTCGAGGCGGCAAGCGGCTGATTGTCTGCGTTGGGCACGCCTTCGAGCGGCAGTTTCTTCTGGCCGTCGGTCATGACGCTGTGTCCACAACTAGATGGTTCATGATGTAGTTCCGCCGCTCCGGCGTATTGCGTCCCATGTAAAAGGAAAGGATTGCCGGCACCCTGTGCCGGTTGTCGACCCGCACCGGTGTCAGGCGCATATCCGGGCCGATGAAATGCTTGAATTCCGACGGCGAAATCTCACCCAGTCCCTTGAAACGGGTGATTTCGACCCCGCGCAGATTTTTTACGGCCGCATCCCGCTCTTCTTCCGAATAGCAGTACGTTGTGCTCTTTGCATTGCGTACGCGGAAGAGGGGAGTTTCGAGGATCGATACATGGCCTTCATGCACGATGGACTCGAAAAACCGCAGGAAGAAGGTCAGAAGCAGGTTGCGGATGTGCAGCCCGTCCACGTCCGCATCCGTCGCAAGAATAATCCTGTTGTAGCGCAGCCGGTCGGTGGAGTCCTCGATATCCAGTCCGCGCATCAGGTTGTAAAGCTCCTCGTTTTTGTACATGACATCGCGCTGCAGATCGCACACGTTCAGCGGCTTGCCGCGCATGGTGAAGATCGCCTGGTTGTTGACATCGCGACAGCTGACGATCGATCCGGCTGCGGACTGGCCTTCCGTGATGAACAGCATCGATTCGGCGCCGGTTCCTTTGCGCTTGTTGAAATGGTTTTTGCAGTCCTTCAACTGCGGGATGCGAAGCGATGTCGCGCGCGCCCGCTCCCGGGCCATTTTCTTGATGGACTGCAGCTCCTTGCGCAGCTTGACGGTTTCTTCAATTTTTGCCACCGCTTTTTCCGCCGCCTCGGGATTCCGGTGCAAAAGATCCGCCACGATTTCCTTCACCCGGGCAACCAGGGGGCCGCGAAGTTCGGTGTTGCCGAGCTTATTTTTAGTCTGGGATTCAAAAACGGGTTCTTGCAGCCGGACTGCAATGGCGCCGGCCATCCCTTCACGGATGTCGTCCGCCTCCAGTTTGTTCCTGGAATATTCATTGAATCCCTTGACCAGGCCCTCCCGGAATGCACTCAGGTGGGTGCCGCCGTCGAGGGTGAACTGGCCGTTGACGAAGGACAGGAACGTTTCTTCGAATCTTTGGGTATGACTGAGGGTCAGTTCGAGAGTTTTGGATCTGTAGTGGAGAGGAGGGTACAGCGCTTCTCCGTCCAGTTCGTCCCGCAGCAGATCCAGGAGCCCGTTCTTCGACCGGTACACGCGATCGTTGAATTCAATGCGCAGGCCGGCGTTGAGGAAGGAATAATACTTCAGCCGGCGATCGATGAGATCCGGTGCGAAGGTTACTTCGCCGAAGATTTCGGGATCCGGTTCGAAGCTGATAAAAGTTCCGTCCGGTTCGTCCTGAATTTTGCCTTTCGGCTCCTCGATCAGTTTTCCCCGTTTGAAGACCGCTGCGGCAAAATCCCCTCCGCGATAGCTGCATGCCTTGAAATGGCTTGAGAGAGCATTGACCGCCTTCGTGCCGATGCCGTTCAGGCCCACGCTGAACTGGAATACCTCGTCGCTGTACTTGGCCCCTGTATTGATGCGGGAAACGCATTCGACCACTTTGCCCAGGGGGATGCCCCGGCCGAAATCGCGCACGGTAACCCGGGAACCCTCAAGGGTGATCGCGATCCTGTCCCCGTATCCCATGATGAATTCGTCGACGGCATTATCCACTATCTCCTTTAATAGTATATAGATGCCGTCGTCGTAATCCCGGCCGTCGCCGATGCGGCCGATGTACATCCCGGTCCGCTTTCGGATGTGTTCCAGCGAGGAAAGAGACTTGATTTTGTCTTCGTCGTAGTTGTGTTTGCGCTGCATAGTTATCACAAAAGGGGAGGATTTTAGCAGCTTCCGTACTGAAATAACAGCGCAGTTTAAATTAAATTGGTGACAGGCTAGAATTTCACTTTTTCTGGATGCACTGCTGCGACGGCCGTTGTTTCAGCAGAAAAAAGTGAAATTCTAGCCTGTCACCAATTGTTTTAGCGCTCCGTCCAGGTCGGTTTGTCGTCGGCGTCCAGGCCGCATTCCCTGAAAAGCTTCTTGTAAAACTCGGGCCGGGGAAAATCGGGATACGTTTCCACAAAGGCGTGATCCTTGTATCCGAAATGTCTTTCCTCAAACATCCGAAGTTGGGTCACCAGCGTTTTGACCTTTTCCCGGGGAAGTGAAAATATGATTTCATCCTCTCCGGCCATTGCCCGGCCCAGTTCACCAGGATCCGGCAGAGTGACGCAGTACTCTCCTGCTAGAGCGGGGACAACCGAAAGAGCGCAGGAAGCAATCGGATAAATAGGATTAGTGACCGATCCCTCTCCTCCAAAGGAAAGTGCGTGGAGCATGTTGTTCAACTGCGCAACGTTGGAATAAACGAGAACGATGTCCGGTATGAATGCGGCTGTTTTCAACGGCGCCGAGACAATCCCGATATACCTGCCGCTTTCTATCTTGGGAATTTTGAGGACTTCGTCCTTCAATTCGGGATATTTTTCGGCAATGGCCGGATCCACCAGGCCATAGGCCATCAGGGGGCCCCAGCACCAGTTGTCTTCTTTCAGCATGGCAACGGTTTTTCCCTGGCGGCGGGACAGTGAGAAGGCCTGGCACTGCGCGAGGTGATAGTCTTTATCTTTTTTGGGACGAAGCGCTCCGTCAGGGATATCGGACTCCTTCTCCAGCATTTTGACCGCGATCGGAGAGGTGCGAAGCAGCATGTATTTTTCTATATCTTCTCCATAACGGTGGAATTCACTCAGGTTATCCATAAGAATCCTCTTAATGAGATTTCAGTTTAAACATCGATATTATAACGGCGATGTTCGGGTGTACGGCAAGGTACAGCAGGGCTACAAGCGGGAAATGAATCCAGAAGGGCGTGAGCAGCCCGCAGATGATGATTACGGTGGTTCGGCTTCCTTTGCCTGCATGCTCCGGCCGCTTGAAATCCAGATTGAGGCTGGCCGCGCGCGCGGTGAAATAGCTGATCTGGCTGCTGCCTGCAGCGGCCAGGGCGGCAACGATAATCAGGAGGTTCAGGTTGAAAATACCCTGGTATTCGCCGGCAAAGGAGGAATAGCGGAGGCAATGAAAGAAAATGCCGAACAGGAGGGCAAAGTCCATGTAACGGTCCAGGACGGAATCCAGAAGCGCACCTCTGGCGCTGACCGTGCCGGTCAGCCTGGCGACCTGGCCGTCCACGCCGTCCAGGATCTGCGCGAACGCCGCCAGCAATCCTCCCAGCCAGGCCCATCCCAGGCCGAAGGCTATGCCTCCGCCGATTCCAATGCCGGCCGCGCAGAAGGTGAGAGCCGTCGGTCTGATCTTCGGGCACAGGCGCACCAGGATTTTTGAGACAGGCGCCGAGATGTGAAGTTTAATGAACCGTAGTGCGAAACGGTCCGTGGGTTTCGTTTTCCAGGTCATTCCCTTCTTTCCAGCTTTCGCCGCATAAAACGCGCCACGGTTGCGGGAACCAGCTTTTCCCAGTCTCCATTCGATTGGAGCAGAGAACGAATCTGCCGACCGCTGATTCCTTTTTCCAGATGATCCACGACCACAACCTCATATCCGGCGCCGCGGAGTCGTTCGGCTTTTTCCCTCTCCCAGGGAGAATAGGCTACGACAAAAATGGCCGTGCCGTCCGGAATGTAGTGCCGCCAGCGGTCGGGATGGTGGATCGGCACCGGGACTATGAAAATACGTTCCATCGGATACCCCTCGGCGCGAAGGGTGTCCTGAATCATTATCAGTCTTTCTATGAAGGTTAGAGGATTCTCCTCAGGAAGATGGCGATGATCGCTCGATTCCTCCGCCAGGATAGTGCTGGGGTCAGGATTTGTGATGCCTACAATCACCTTCCCGGATTGTTCCCAGGCCAGACGAAAGTAGCGCAGATGCTCGAGATGGAACGGCTGGAATCGACCGAGAATCATACCGTATCGGCGGTGCATAGCGACCTTGTATCAGGCAAAACGGAAAATTTCAGCGTCCGGCCCGCATTTCCCGCAAAGTTCCTGCTGCGGCGCCGGGATCAATCAATTGCCCAACTATAATTTCCGCTCCGGATAGGTTCCATCCGGAGCGGGATCTTCAGACGCACACGATAGTTTTAAATACTCATCCACGATTTTCCTGGCCTGCAATAACTGCTCGCCCTGCCGTATTTCTATAACCCACCAGTTGCATCCGATATCTCTCAGCAGGGAAAGCCGGTCCTCGATGTCCTCTCTCTTATCCGGGATGACGTGCCCGATGTCGGGGATTTCGGTGTGGTAAATGTGGGCGTTACAGACCTTGTCCGCATGGGGAGAGACGAAATCTTCTACTGTATACTGTCTGCTCTGTACGGATTCGCAGGCGTGGGCATGTCCGATGTCCAGGGTGACGCCGGCTCCGCTTCTGCGTATCAGCTTTTCAAACAGGTTCGGTTTGCTTGTCCATCCCCAGGCCAGATTTTCAAGACAGACCGTTACCCTCATTGTCCTGCCGTAATTCACCAGGCGTCTCAATTTTTCTATCGTGGTTTCCCATGACAGGGGTTCCGTCGAATCGTGGCCCAGTCCGATATGGATGGTTACATACCTGCCTCCGGCCTTGGATATCAGCCGGATAATGCGCCGGAAAAGAACCTCGGCTTCCCCGGCTTTTTCCGGATCGTCATGCCCCAGGTCCACCCGCTCAAACGGGCAATGGTAACGGACTTCAAGGGGCTGCAGGGACGCCGTCTCCTTCACCCATTCAGCTTCCAATGCGGGGGTTCGGGGGAGATTTTCCATTTCAAAGGAATAATCAATGCCTGAAAAGCCATGTAGCCGCGCGAATTCTCCGAGTTTATCGATCTCAGGGATAAAGTTGCATAGAACCAGTTTCGGTTGGAACCGTTTCGAACTGTTTCGGCCTGCGAATATATTTTCAGCGATGGATTCCATAGTATTTCGATTCTCCAAAAGCCCTTTATATCATAAGCTCATTTCGGTACGGTAATTTCCTGCGGGCATTTTTGCGTTTTACCCGTGGAGCGGCAAGTCAAGCCTTCTCAATCATTTTCCCCGGCAGGCGGCGCATGTGAAAAATTCTTCTTTTTCCGGTGTGCATCCGCGCGCGGCGCTGTTATAAGATTTTCGGAAGCGGTTGCAGGCCCGCCTTGCCGCCTGCCTTATGTTGTTATGTGCAAATGAGTCATCCGGGAGGGGAGTCATGAATTTTGAATTCAGTACTGTCGCGGAGAAAATCAAGGATTTTCTGGAATTGTATTTATTTACAATCAATCAAACCAAAGTGACGGTTTCGAGCATACTGTGGTTCCTGCTGGTAATTTTCGGATTTTGGATGGCTTCAAAACTTATCAGGAAATGGATATTGAATAAGCTGTTGGAGCGCCTGAAGGTTGAAATGGGGCTGCGTTTTGCTTTTTCCAGGATCACGCATTATTTGATAATGATAACCGGCACCGTGGTGGCCTTTCAGTTTATAGGCCTGAACTTGAGCGGGCTCGCCGTCATCTTCGGCTTTTTGTCCGTCGGTATCGGTTTCGGGCTGCAGAATATCACATCCAATTTTGTTTCGGGCTTGATCCTCCTGTTTGAACGGCCCATCAAAATAGGCGACCGGGTAACCGTAGGGGATACGGAGGGCGACGTTGTCGCCATTAACATGCGATCGACGACGATTCGATCCTTGAGAAACATCACCATTATTGTGCCGAATTCGGAATTTATTTCTTCTCAGGTGGTGAACTGGTCGCATGGGGATCCCAAGGTCCGATTGGACGTGTCGGTAGGGGTTTCCTATAATTCAGACCTGGATGCGGTGATCGATACTCTCTACAAGGTCGCGAAAGAAAACGTCCATGTAATGGATTATCCTGAGCCTGAGGTGATTTTTGACGCATTCGGGGACTCGTCCTGGAATTTATATTTGCGGGCCTGGCTCAAGGATCCCTACGATTATTACCGGGTTCGTTCCGGCATCAATTGCGATATCGTCAGGAAATTCCGGGAAAACAACATTGAGATACCCTTTCCGCAGCGGGATCTGCATGTGCGCTCCCCGCTGCCGGTCCCATTCAATATTCCTGAAAAGGTGACCGCCGGCTGAATATCCATATAGTTGCGTAGAATATTTCTGCCTTACTCCAAAAGTGCAACGACGCAGTAATTTCTTTTAAAAGTCGACGGAAGCCCTTATTCTATGCATCGAACCGTTTACCTGGAGGCTGCAATGCGTCAATCGATATGGATCGTCATTTTGAGTATCCTGATATCCCCTGCGTTCGCGGATAACTGGCCGGGGTGGTATGGTCCCGGCGGGTTGGGAATATCCGCCGATAAGGATTTCCCGTCAGAATGGGATATGACCCGAAATGTAAAGTGGAAAGTGGAGATTCCGGGATTAGGGCACTCATCCCCCATTGTCTGGGGAAATCGGATTTTTGTTACTACGGCCGTCAGCGACGATCCCGGCGCGGACAACTGGCAGAAAGGTTTCCCGATGCAGGGGCGTTCGCCGGATACGGCGGAAATATCCTGGCAGGTTCTGTGTATTGACCGGGATACGGGCGAAATCGTCTGGAAGCGAACGGCGATCCGCGATACTCCCGTCAATTACCGCCATCTGAAGAACAGTTACGCTTCCCAGACTCCGGTAACTGACGGTGCGTATGTATACGCCTTTTTCGGCGATCAGGGGATGTACTGCTATGACTTCGAAGGGAATCTGATATGGAGCCGGGACCTCGGCAATTTCAAGATGAAGGCTGACTGGGGAACCGCCAGCTCGCCGGTTCTTTTTGAAAACCTGGTCATTCAGACCTGCGACCAGGAGACCGGGGAGTCTTTTATTGTTGCTCTGGATAAAAAGACGGGGAATACCGTATGGGAAAGAGACCGGGAAGAACTCTCGTCCTGGAGCACTCCTTATCTCTATCTCCAGGGAGACCGGCCGGAGATGATCGTCAATGCGACAACCGCGGTTCGCAGCTACGATCCTGCAACCGGGAAACTCCTGTGGCAATGCCGCGGACCTGCCACGTCTATAACCACCCCGACCCCGACGGCGTCGAACGGTCTGATTTTTGTATCCTCGGGATATATCGGGGAAAAGATAAGGCCGATCACCGCGTTTATTCCCGGAGGGAACGGAGACATCACCCTCAAGGAAGGGGAGACAAAATCCGATGCCATTGCGTGGCGGCAACCGACTGCGGCGCCCTACATCCCGTCCCCCGTTGCATATGGGGACTATGTCTACGTTTTGTATGACCAGGGATTCTTTGCCTGCTACGAGGCGAAGACGGGCAGGGAAGTCTACGGGAAGAAGCGGATCGGGATGGGAACCAATTTTTCCGCTTCCCCGATTGTTGTGGGAGGCCGTGTATTCTGCTTCAGCGAGGATGGAGATGTCTATGTCGTAAAGGCCGGCTCCGAGTTTGAGCTGTTGCATACAAATTCCATTGGAGAAGCTATGATGGCGACCCCCGCGGTGGTGGACGGACAGATGTTTATCCGTGCTCTCAAGCACCTGTACTGTATCCGATAAGGGGAGGATCCGAATCCGGTGCTGCCGGCGATACGGTCCGGGCTGGGGGAAAATACGAAGCAGGTAATTATTAATTTTTTTTACACGAACAGGAGAGACAAGACTATGGGGACGATGTTGGGAGGAGCTGGAAACCTGCGGGAGATGGGCGGTCTGCCCGGGAACTGGGCGGAAATGACTCCGGAACAGAAACGGGATTACAGGCTGAAGAATTTTGTAAATCCGCCGAATGTAGATTTCGTCAGCGAGGAAGCCGGGAACAATTACCGGATCCGGGCGCAGAGGATAGCGGATGTGATCTGTGTCAGGGAGCCGGACCGTGTCCCGGTGAACCTGCCGGTGGGCAATCTGCCGTATACCATGTACGGCATAACCCTGCGCACGGCCATGTACGACTACGAGCAGGCCGTCAAGGCGTGCCTGCAGTTCAATGAGAAATACTCCGATGAATTGGAGCATTTCGCCGCACCGTGGATTACCCCTGCGCGCGTAATGGAAATTCTGGATTACAAGCTGTATACGTGGCCCGGTCACGGCACGCCCATGAAAACGCCGTCGTATCAATTTATCGAGAATGAGTACATGACTGCGGATGAATACGACGCATTGATCCTGGATCCGTCCGATTTCTGGTTCCGAACCTATATGCCCCGGATCTTCGGCGCTTTCAAGCCTTTCGGAATGCTGCGGCCCTGGACGGACATGGTCGAGATTGTGAATTTGGTGCAGCTGATGCCCTTCGCCAGCCCGGAAATGCAGGACACCCTGCAGAGACTGATTGAAGTCGGCAAGGAATTTCAGAAGTTCGGTCGTGCGATGGCGGCCATGGGTCCGGGCGGAATGCAGAATGGATACCCGGCGTCGATGGGCGCCTTCTGCAAGGCTCCTTTCGATACCCTGGGAGACTCGCTGCGGGGAACGGCGCCGATATTGAAGGATATGTACCGCCGCCCGGAGAAGCTCCTTGAGGCATTGGATGTCGTGGCCGATTTCACGATCCGGTCCGTGTTAAGCAGTCCCAGCATAAACAATATCTTCCAGGTGACCTATCCGCTGCATAAAGGAGCGGACGGGTGGATGTCCCAGAAGCAGTTCGATACTTTCTATTGGCCCTCCCTGAAAAAGGTTATGGATGCTTTTATCGAACAGGGCCTGGTTCAGCATATGTTCGCCGAGGGCGGCTACAACACCCGGCTGGATTCCATCAACGAATTTCCCAAGGGTATGGTCAGCTGGTATTTCGATAAAACCGATATGGCCAAGGCCAAGAAGGCCCTGGGTGATAAATGCTCGATCCAGGGCAATGTGCCTTCTTCCCTGATTGTTACCAGCACTCCGAAAGAGGTTAAGGCGTACTGCCGGAAGCTGATTGAAGACTGCGGCCCCGGTGGCGGGTATCTGCTGTGTGCCGGATGTATCCCCGACGATCCCAAGCTGGAAAATGTACGCGCCATGTACGAGTCCGTAAAGGAATACGGCGTCTACAAAAAATAAAGTACCGTTTATACCAAACCCTCCGCCTATGCGGCCGGAAAGCTATTTCAGGCCAGAGAAGAATTGTTAGAATAGGTTTTTCGTTCCAGGTTTCCCGTTTCCCGTTCAGGTTATTCAACGGGAAACGGGAAACGAAAGATGGTTATTTCATTGGGGTTGGACCACGGTAATTAATTGAAATTGCAGGAGATAGGCCATAATTTGTCGTCCAAAACAGGTCTTAGAGGCATATTGGGGCCCCATTTTTTCTTTCTAAGGAATCAGTCTGAATGTTTAAATCTTTAAATGCAAAAAAGACCGCCTAAATATGGCTCTAAGGCCGTTTCCCCAATGCAATAATGGACTTATGGCCTTTTTTTGTAATGATTTACCGTGGTCCGACCCCAAATAAACCCCAAATAAACTTTATGAATGCAGAAGAGTTGAAGCAGGCTGCGATGGATTCGAATGCCGATTATGCGGCCGTTATAGAAACATCCGCCATACAGTTTCATGAGGATGTCCGCAAAGCCTGCGAACAGAACGTCTGCGGCAAATACGACACCAACTGGATGGGTCCCCCGGCCATCGGCCCGATCGATAAGCTGAAGGAACAGGTTCTTCAATACAGGCAGGGACTGTTGTTCCAGACGGTGCATCGTACAGGCCGCTCCTTCGATATGAAGGGGATGCTAAAAGCGGCCGGAGATCACGAGGCCGTTTTCAGAAATTTCCTGGAAAAAATAAAGAGCCGGTATCCGGACGAGGATATTCTGGCGCTCGATGCCGGGTGCTGCAGTTACTGCGAGAAGTGCGCCTACCTGGACAATGAGCCCTGCACATTTCCCGATCATGCTTTGTCTTCGGTTGAAGCCTACGGCATGAATGTGTCGGTTCTGATGAAACGTGTAGACATGCCGTACAATCACGGCAAAGGCGCCCTTGGCTTCGTAGGGATGATCCTGTTCAATCCCGCCGCTTAACTGAGTTTACTGTTAGAAGTGCCGCACCTTCGGCGCTCTCTGCCCCACGCATCTTTAATCCCGACGGTCGGGCCTATTCATAGACGCCTCTTCGAGGCTCTGTATGGAGCCGGCCTAAAGTCCGGAGTTATTAAAGAAAAATTCCGCCGATACGCAGGCACAGATTCGAGGTCCGAAGGACCGGCTGTTAATAGCCCCGACCGTGAGGTCAGGGGACTGATGAACAATAATCATGAGCGCCGAAGGTGCGGCACTATACGAGATCGCAATAATAAAACCGCTTGTTCCGTAATACCTTTTCACCTCGTTCTACATGGACAGGCTTGCTGAATATCGGGCCGTCATAAACAAAGGAATGGAATTCGCCGTTTTCTCCACAGGGATCTATCCCGTCTGGAAGGTCCTTGAGAAAATCCTCGTCGTATTCGCGGCCTGAAAATTCCCGGTCCAGTACCTGGGTGTCCACACAAGTGATGAAAGCGCGAAATCCGAGCCGGATGAATTCCTGAGCCAGTTCTACCGTATTCTTTTTCCAGAGCGGGAAAATCGCCTGCATCCCGATCCGGTTCATATTTTTTTCGCGATAGGACCGGATGTCCTGCAGAAAAAGATCTCCAAACGCCACGGCCGAAACTCCCTGCTGCCGGTATTTTTCCAGAACCGTCTGCATACGATTTTCGTAAATATCGTTGGAGCAGTTCTGTGGTATGGTTATCTCCTCAAGCGGATACCCCAATACTGCCGCCTGTTCGAGCAGCAGCCGGCGCCGTACCCCGTGCATGCTGATCCGGTTGTAGCCTTCAGTGACCGTAGTCAGCAGGGCGGCGATACTGTTTGTATTTACACGCTTGAGTTCATAAAGGGCCATAGCGGAGTCTTTCCCGCCGCTCCACGCAAGGATCGTCTTATTATTTTTATTCATAGCGGTTGCATTGTAGCGTATTGGGGCAGAGCGGCGAAGGAACGGATACAGCCTATTTGAAAAACACCTTAAAGAGTCAAATGCCCAAAACCATTGAAGTTGAAAACCTTGTATTCCGCTATCACCTGGAGGAAGTGCTTCACAGTATCAGTTTTTCTCTGGGGAGCGGAGAAGTGGTTGGTCTGCTCGGCCCCAACGGGGCAGGGAAGAGCACAACCATTAAAATACTGACCGGGATCCTTCCTCCCGGGAACGGCACCGTTTGCATTGAGGGATTGCCGTTGCCGGAGCAGGCGCTGGAGGTGAAACGTAAAATCGGGTATGTACCTGAGACCGCCGGTCTGTATGAGAGCCTTACGGCTCAGGAATACCTGGAACTGATCGGCCGCCTCCACGAGATCGAAGAGAAAGTGCTGAAGCAGAAAATCGTTACCCTGCTCGAAGTTCTGGAAGTCGAAAAAGCGCGCTTCAAAAGGCTGGCGACCTTTTCCAAAGGAATGCGCCAGAAGGTGCTGGTGGCCGCAGCCCTGCTGCACAACCCGCAGATCCTTCTTCTGGACGAGCCTCTGTCGGGCCTGGACGTCCGCACGTCTCTTATCATCAAGGATCTTATCCAGGCGCTTTCCCGGGAAGGGAAGACCATCCTCTATTCATCACATGTCCTGGATGTCGTGGAGAGAGTGTGCGGCCGGGTTCTCATCATTCATCAGGGAAGCCTGATTGCGGACGGTTCACTGGATGCCCTCAGGGAACAGACTAAGGGGGAAACTCTGGAGGACGTCTTCCGCCAGTTGACACATACGGCCGATACAGAGCCATCCATTTCTCGTGCCTTGGAAGCAATGAAGTTATGATGCAGCCGAATGGCTTGATAGATAAAATCCTGGATACCGGCGTGGCCGGAAAAATTTGCGCCGCCCTTGGAATAGATCTCCGACAGTATAAGATACTGCAACGTCTTTTCAATACACTCAGCAATCGCCTGGAATTCATGAATACGAGTGTGGATCAGAGCAAGATGGTGGGTTTTTACGCCCTTTTTTCAATTTTCTTAAGCATTCCTGTACTCTTTCATCCCCCGATACATCGATATCTCCTCATATCCATCGGTGCCAGCATGTTTTTATTGCTGATGAATATTTTTCAGGATGCTGCAAACAGCCTGATGAATCCGGATGAGGCCACTATCCTGGCGCACCAGCCGATCCGGGGCACGACCTATGTTGCAGCCAAGTTGACGCATCTTTTGACAATTGTGAGTGTTGTCGTTCCTTCCCTGAATCTGGTTCCCGCTCTGGCGGGCTTATTCCTGACGCAAGCCCACTGGTATTATCCGATCACTCATCTTTTTGCCGCTTATCTTGCGGGATTGTTTATCGCTTTTTTCGTGTGCGGCATCTATGGATGGCTGTTCTTATTTATTGCACCCGCAAGGTTAAAAAATATCGTTCTGTGGATGCAGTTGATTATTTTCATGCTTTTTATGATGTCGTCCTCGATTCGACCGCTCTTAATGAGGCATGAACGCATCGCTGCGATTGTTACGGAAATGCTCAGTTCATTCTGGATGCCCTGGCAATGGTTTGTTGCCATCGGATTGCTGGGGCATGTCGAATATGACTGGTGGATGATTGGGGAAGCCCTGACAGGCTGTATCTGTACTATTGTTTTAATTGCATTCGGCCTGCGCGCTTTCAAAGCGGATTATCTTATTAAAACTTCAAGTCTCCTTCAGGGGAAGGCTGCCCCGGCAGCTTCCACTTTGCGTGTTTCAAGGCTGGGCGTACTTGTGCGAAAAATAACCGGCGCCCCCTCGGGATACGGAGCGTTTACATTCCTGGGCATCATGTGCCGGCGTGACTGGAATTTTCGTCGCCTGGTGCTTATGTATGGTGCATCTTTCCTGATTTTCGGTTTGGTTGCGGCCATTGCAGGGATCGGGACATCCCCTTTAGCATCGGCAACAACTGAAGGCCTGACTTTTTCAACGGCCCATTTCTTCCCGCATTTCCTCGGCCTTACTCTGGTGATTGCCTGTTTTGCACTTTCCTATACATCTGAACCGAAGGGCGCCGCTGTTTTCATCAATAATCCTATTTCGAACTATCGAGTTTTTGTAAAAGGCATTTTTCTTTCGCCCTGGATCTTCATAATAGTATTGCCGCATCTTTTACTGATCGGTCCATGTATGTGGTCGTGGGGCGTATCCCATGCCGCCCTGTTTTTCACCTACAGCATCGCCCTGTCATCCTTTTACCTGGCATTGGCATTCTTTTTCGTTGAAGGTTTCCCGTTTGTCAATGCCTTCAAGCAATCTAGGTCTATGGAGATGACGGCTCCATTGATGGGTTCCATGGCCCTGATGGGAATACTGGGGGTAATCCAGTGGTTCCTGTTCCGCAGTATGCCGCTTGCCCTGGCTGCAATGGGTGTGGCGGCGGTCATGGCCATAATCGCGTTGCTGATCAGTATGAGGCGAATGGAAGAAAAAGCGCACAGGAACCTGCAACTGCTGAATCTCAGCCCCCAGAACATCTTCAAGGAGTCCGATTAATAAAAACATTGTGTCAGGTTAAGTCACGCCCGTTAACGTTTAAACGTTCAACGTCTAACGTCGAACGTGTAACGGCACAGTCAAAACATAGGCAGGAAGCGTTACAGGTTCTAAGTTATACGTTCCAGGTCCCACGTTCCAACGAAGCATTTTCTTTTAACCTGCAACGTTTAACGTGCAACGAGGCAGTATTTATTTTCTGAAACTGATATAATCTCGCTTTTTACAGGACAGCAATTAGCTGAATTAAGAAAGGAACCGGAGTATCCGCTTTGAATAAGAATGACATAGAAAATCTTGAAGGCATTGCGCGCCGGATACGGCTTAATATTGTTCGGATGGTCGGTGTCGGGCAGAAAGGCCACCTGGGAGGATCGTGTTCGATTGCGGACGTGGTCACGGCTTTGTATTTTTCCAAAATGCGCCACGATCCGGCGAATCCCGACTGGCCGAACCGGGACCGTTTCCTTTTGAGCAAGGGACATGCGGCGCTGGTGCAGTACGCGGCCCTGGCCGAAGCCGGGTATTTTCCGAAAGACGAACTGAAGAACGCCAAGCGTCTGGGATCGATTCTTCAGGGACATCCGGACCTGAAAAGCACTCCGGGAGTCGAAGCCAACACAGGATCTTTAGGACAGGGACTTTCCATCGCCTGCGGAATCGCCGCCGGTCTGAGGATCGACGGTCGCGACAGCCGCATCTATTGCGTCGTAGGAGACGGGGAACTGGCCGAAGGGCAGATCTGGGAAGCGGCAATGGCCGCCGCCGCTTTCAAACTGAATAACGTTGTTGCAATTCTGGATCAGAACGGACTCCAGGCGATGGGGCCGGTGGCGCAGCGCTTCAACACCAATCCCATGGTTGAGAAATGGCGCGCTTTCGGCTGGCACGTTCTGGAGATCGACGGGCACAGTATGCAGGAGATCCTGGCCGCGCTGGATTCCGTCGATCTGGTACGGGAAAAGCCGAAAATGATAATCGCGAGGACCGTCAAGGGCTCGGGACTCCCGTTTGCCGAAAACAGAGTGGAATTTCACAATGGCCAGTTGGATGCGGGGCAGTACGAAGAGGCATGCGCCCTGCTGGGCGGCGGGAGGACGGACCGATGAGCAATATTCAGAATCCGCGCGAAGTATACGGACGAACGCTGGTGGAAATCGGTCGCGAAAATCCCAACGTTGTCGTGCTGGAAGCAGACCTGGGGAAATCCACCATGTCCTGTTATTTCGAAGAAACCTTTCCGGACCGGTTTTTTGAAATGGGAATCGCCGAGGCGAACATGACGTCATTCGCGGCCGGTTTGTCCCTTACGGGAAAGATCCCTTTTACGAATTCCTTCGCCGTTTTCGCCGCCGGGCGCGCTTTCGATCAGATTCGCCAGGGGATCTGCATTCCGGGACTCAATGTCCGGATTGTCGGCTCTAGCTGCGGTCTTTCCGACTTCGGGGACGGCTCCACGCACCAGTCGATCGAAGATGTCTCGATCATGCGGGCGTTGCCGAATATGACCGTCCTGGTGCCGGCCGACGGCAATGAAACAAGGACGATGACCCGGGCGCTGGTGAACTACCGTGGGCCGGTCTATATGCGCATCACGCGGAACGACCTTCCGGATGTGATGCCGGCGGACGAGCCGTTTGTCGCAGGCAAGCCGCACCTGGTCCGGAAGGGGAACGATGTTGTTGTTTACGCCAACGGCCAGATGGTAAGCCTGGCATTGCAGGCTTCGGAAATTGTCGCCGGAGAGGGCCTGTCGCTCCGGGTCGTCAATGTCAGTTCCATGAAGCCGGTGGATGCTGCGGCCCTCAGGGAGCTGGCTGGCGGGATGAAGGGCGCTGTCACGGCTGAGGAACACTCTCTGATCGGCGGGCTTTCCTCCCTGATTCACGAAACGCTGCATGGAATGTCCCTTTCGGTCCGGTCGGTCGGAATCCGGGACAGTTTCGGCCAGTCCGCCCACAGCTACGAGGATCTGCTCGAAGCATACGGCCTGACGCCGAAACACATCGCCGATGCAGTCCGGCAAGTGATGCAATCTTAACGAAAAAAGGGAAATTATAAATGCGTCTTTCAGACAAGGTGGCTCTGGTTTCAGGTGGCGCCCAGGGGCTTGGCGCCGAGATTGCCCGGCGTTTCAGCCGGGAGGGGGCATGGGTGTTTATCGGCGATATCAATGATTCGGCCGGAAAGTCGCTCTCGAAAGAACTGAAGAGCGCCGCTTACCTGCCTCTCAACGTCACCGTGGAAAAAAGCTGGGAATCCGTGCTGCAGGAAATTAGAAAGAAAGCCGGTCGCCTCGACATTCTGGTCAACAACGCCGGCATCAACATTCGCAACGACATTGAAGATATGCCGGAGGAGTCTTTGGATACCATGATAGCCGTCAACATCAAGGGGCCGTTTCTCGGTATCAAGCACGCCATCCCGCTTATGAGAGAATCCGGCGGAGGGGTCATCCTGAATATGGCTTCCATATGCGGTCTGCTCGGGCATCGATATACCAACGAGGCTTATACGACAACGAAGGGCGCCGTAACCCTTCTGACGAAATCGATTGCCTCCCGTTATGCCAAAGACAATATCCGCTGCAATTCAGTGCATCCCAGCACGGTGGATACGCCGATGCTGCAGACCGTGTTGAAGGATCCTGAAAAGCGGGCTGAACGGTTCAATGAAATTCCCCTGGGACGACTCGCGACCGTTGCGGATGTGGCCAATGCTTTTGTTTTCCTTGCAAGCGATGAAGCGGCTTTCATTAACGGAGTGGCTTTTCCTGTAGACGGGGGACTGACGGCGTATTAGTCGGCGGCCTGTAGGGGCGAACCTTGTGTTCGCCCTATGATCAATCCCCCCTGCGATTTGCATTTGGTTGTCAGCCCGGCCGACGCCGGATTGAATATCCCGTGACTCCGGGTGAGTTTTCGGGGTCGGTATCGGGGTCGGTATCGGAATCGGTTTTAAAAAGCTCGATCCCGATACCGATTCCGACCCCGCCTCCGAGGGATTCCCGCTCTTACTTTTCGCTTCGAAGAGAGTCACAGGTCAGATGTTTATAATTGTCAAGGATATAGAATGAGTGAGAAAAAGGGGATTATCCGCAACCCCATCCTGCCGGGCTTCAACCCGGATCCGTCGATAATCCGGGTGGGAGATGACTATTATATAGCCAATTCGACATTTGAATGGTATCCGGGCGTTCAGATTCACCATTCGAGGGATCTTGTCCATTGGGAGCTGCGAACGCGGCCGCTGAAACGCGCAAGCCAGCTGAACCTGCTCGGCGTCCCCGATTCCTGCGGCGTATGGGCGCCGTGCCTCAGTTACGCCGACGGAATTTATTATCTTATCTACACGGATGTGAAGCGTTACGGGCGAACGACACAGGGCGGTAGCGTCGGGGCCTCCATGCGGGATTTTCACAACTACCTTGTCACAAGCCCGAGTATCGACGGGCCCTGGTCCGAACCGGTCTATCTGAACAGCAGCGGTTTCGATCCGTCGCTGTTTCATGACGACGACGGCCGCAAGTACCTGTTGAATATGCTGTGGGATTACCGCCCCGGCCGGAACCGTTTCGCCGGCATCGTGCTGCAGGAGTATTCCCAAGACGAACACCGGCTGGTCGGATCCTCCAGTATCATTTTTACAGGAACTTCAATCGGTTTTACCGAGGGGCCGCATCTCTATAAAAGAAACGGGTATTATTATCTTATAACGGCCGAAGGGGGAACCGGCTGGGGCCACGCGGTGACCATGGCCCGGTCCCGCACTTTGACCGGTCCCTATGAGCTGCACCCGGACTCCTATATTCTGACATCCGGGCATCGGCCCGATGTCGAACTTCAGCGTGCGGGACACGCCGACCTGGTCGAGACCCAGACGGGTGAAACCTATATGGTGTATCTGTGCGGGAGGCCTCTACGCAACCGCGGGCGATGTGTCCTCGGGCGCGAGACGGCGATCCAGAGAATGCTTTGGTCGGAGGATGGATGGCTGCGGACGGAAGACGGTCAAGGAATACCTCAAACACAGGCTGCAGCTCCGGCATTGGAGCCGCATGTTTTTCCCGAAAAGCCTGAGCGGGAAGACTTCGACGATCCGGAACTGCCTTTGGATTTTCAGTGGCTGCGCTCCCCGCGGCCGGAGGATCTTTTCAGCCTGGAGGCGCGTCCCGGTTTTCTGCGCCTGTACGGACGGGAATCCCTCGGTAGCCTGTATTGTCAGTCGCTGGTCGCCCGGCGCCAGCAGTCACACTGCTTCAGCGCCACTGCAGCGGTCCATTTCGAACCCGACCGTTTCCAGCAGATGGCGGGCCTGGTTTGTTACTACAACGGGAATAAATACCATTACATGTATATTTCCCGAGACGAGGAACTCGGGAAACATATTCGGGTGATGTCCTGCCTGCCGGACCGGGCTCAGGCGGACGTCTTTTCAGAGCCGATAGCCATTGCCGGCGATAAAATGGTGTATTTGAGGGTTGAGGTGGATTATGAGCGCCTTCTGTTCGCTTTCCGGACGGAAGGGAGCGGTCCGGACTGGCAATGGTTTCCGGAACATTTCGATGCCGGTATCCTGGCGGATGAGGCGGGACCCCAGGGAAATCCCAATTTCACCGGAACTTTTGTCGGAATGTGCTGCCAGGATATGTCCGGAAACCGCCGCCCGGCGGATTTCGATTATTTCAGCTACCGCGATCGCGGGTATCGCATCCGCCCGGAGACGGAAAACCCGTAAAGTCTACTGGAGTGTATTCCGGGGATTCCCGGGTGTGGCGGATTAATCCGTGAGCATGGAATACTTGTCCATTGTTGTCTCCGATGCCGGCATCGGAGGAAACTGCTTCGCCATAAGCAGGTCGGTTGCCTCGGAAGCGTTCACCGGGATGGAAAAGATGTATCCCTGGGCATATTCGCAGCCCAGTTGGCTGAGCTTTTCAACCTGCCCGGCTGTTTCCACCCCCTCGGCTATAACCTGAAGCCCGAGGTTTCTTCCCAACGTGATGATGGTGCGGACGATCTCGTCGTCTTCCATCATTCGCGAAACGAACGACCGGTCTATTTTCAGGCAATCCAAAGGAAATCTGTGAAGGTAGCTGAGCGAAGAATATCCGGTGCCGAAGTCGTCCATCGCCAGCTTGATGCCGATGGTCTTCAACTGATGCATGACCTCGATGGCGGTTTCCGGATCGGGCATCATGGCGCTTTCCGTGACTTCCAGGACAACGCTGCTTTCCGATAGCTGAATTCTGTCCAGGACGGTGCGGCAATATTCCACAAGATCCGACTGGAGAAAGTGCCGGGCGGATAGATTGATATTGATCGAAAGCGGAGTTGTGGCGAACCGGGTTTGCCATATACGCGCCTGTTGACAGGCCGTTTCAAATACCCATTGCCCCAGTGGAACAATCAGGCCCGTTTCTTCCGCGACGGGAATAAATTCACTCGGTGGGATGGTTCCCCGAGCGGAGTGGTTCCACCGGATCAGGGCTTCGAATCCTATAATTTTTTCTGTCTGCAGGGCGACCACCGACTGATAGTAAAGCTCGAATTCCTGCCGTTCCATTCCGCGGCGCAGTTCGTTTTCCAGTTGAAGCCGGGCGACGGCGTTGGCGCGCATATTGGAGTCAAAAACTTCATAGCGGCCCTTGCCGATCGCCTTCGCACTGTACATGGCCGTGTCCGCATCCCGAAGAATTTCCTCGGGTGTTTTATAGCCGGGATGGTACATGGCGATGCCGATGCTGGCCGTCGGAAACATCTCCTGGTTGTTGACCATGAAGGGTTCCGAGAGCTCCGATGTGATGCGTTCCGCTACGCGGGTTGCTTCCTCGATGCTTGAGATATCGTCCAGGAGAATTGTGAATTCATCGCCTCCGAGCCGGGCGATCGTGTGGTTGCGTCCGAACCTGGATACGGAGTCGCAGGATCGGACGGTCGTTTCAATCCTTCCCGCTATGGCGACAAGCATCTGGTCTCCGATGAGATGTCCCAGGCTGTCGTTAATCAGTTTGAAGCTGTCGAGGTCAAGAAAAATGAGCGCAAAAGATTTATTCTGGCTGCGTTTTGCACGCGCGAAGGAACGCCCGAGCCGATCCATAAACAGAACACGGTTGGGGAGCCCGGTCAGAACATCGACGACCTTTCCGCGCGTAATATCCGTCTGGGATCCCGCCATTCTATAGGCTTTTCCTTTGCTGTTTCGCACGGCAATGCCGCGCCCCAGCATCCAGAGGTAATTGCCGTCCTTGTGCTGTATGCGGTATTCCCCTTCAAAATGCGGGGTCAGTTCCTCCAGATGCGCTGCTATGTCGGCATGGACCCGATTGACATCGTCCGGGTGTATTCTTCGAAACCACTCTTCCGGTTTTTCCCCGATCTCGTTCGCCTCATAACCGAGCATCGATTTCCACCGCGGGGAGAAATAAATCCTGTTCGTTCGAAAATGCCAGTCCCAGAGTCCGTCGTTGGCCCCGACCGCCGCAAGGGCATACCGCTCCTCGCTTTCCCGGAGGGCTTCTTCGGCGTGTTTCCTGGATAGCTGCGTCTGAATGCGGGCCAGGACGACGGCGAAATCGATCGGTTTTGTTATGTAATCGTTGGCGCCGTTGTTTAAAGCTTCCACGACGTGTTCGCTGCTTGTCTTTCCGGTTACCATGATGATGGGCAGCTGAACCTGATCGTATTTTTTCCTGAGGGTGGTTAGGACCTCAAGCCCGCCGGTCCCGGGCATCTCAATGTCCAGGAGCATCAGATCCACGGGATTTTCTTCTATCCAGTCTAATGCGGATTTTCCGTTTTCAACGGCTGATATATGGAATTCCTCCCGTGAGAGGCGGCGAATCATCAAATCGCAAATCAGGGGGTCGTCGTCTACTACAAGAAGTGTGTCTGGTCTGGATGTCATATCAACGGTTTTCTTTGCGCAAATTACTGTTTTCTATCGTGTATCCACAATTCAGGCACCACAGCGACCAAAAAAATTGAATTCCCTGAGCACTGCAGCATATGACCGTCGATGAAACAGTATTCGAGCGCCATACTGTTCCAGCACCCAATGAGCAATATTTTTTATGATCCAACTAAGCTTTTCGGCCAAAGAAGGGGATTCGTTTATCTGTTTATTATAAGTCTTTTATTATCTTATATTTGAGGTTTGGATTGCAGATAGCTGTCGACCGCTTTCCGTATGGCGCGAATGTGTTCCGGACCCGTTCCGCAACATCCTCCGACGATCTGCACGCCGAATTCCAGCATGGCTGCGGCTTTCTCGGCGACGAATTCAGGCGTTTCGGGATAAAACAATCCATCGTCGGAATGGACCGGCAATCCGGCGTTGCTCTGGATCGCGACCGGAAGCTCGGCATACTGCATCAGTTTCCAGGCAATTTCCACCATGATCTCGGCCCCATTGCCGCAATTGGATCCAATGATATTGGCCCCGGCATTTTTCAGCCTCTCCGCCGTCTCGCGGATGGAGTTTCCCATGATCGTAAAGAAGCCGCGGGGAGTTTTCCTGAAGGTAACGGTCGCCATGACGGGAATATCGGGATTGAGATCCCGGGCCGCCTTCACGGCCAGTTCAGTCTCCGTCAAATCGGTCATGGTTTCGATGCAGACAATGTCGATGCCGCCGGAAATAAGGGCGCCGATCTGTTGGCGGTAACTGGCATAAGCCTCCTCCGGATCCGTATCCCCGTAAGGTTTCAGGAGCTTTGCGGTCGGACCGACGGAACCGGAGACATAAGCCCGGTCGCCAACGGCTTTGCGGGCCGCTGAAACCGCTGTGCGGTTGATTCGTTCTGTTTCCGCTTCCAGGGAAAAGAGTTGAAGCCTGAGAGAAGTAGCGCCGAAAGTGTTGGTCGTGATAATTTCCGCACCTGCCTCCAGGTAAATCGAAGAAATTTCCTCGAGATATTGCGGCTCGGTGAGATTGATTGTTTCCGGTGGATTGCCTTCTTCGAGGCCCCTCTGCATGAGCAGGGTGCCCAATGCGCCGTCCCCGACAATGATATCTCCGCGCTTCAAACGCTCCAGAATATTTTCCATCCTGATTTCTCCCTGTTGCGAAGAGTATCAATCCCGGGGCACAGCTTCAATCCCGGTATATAAGATTTAAAGTTGGAAATACTTTAATCGAAGGGGCAAGAAACCGTGCAGTAGAAACCGGCCTAACCAGGATTCCCGGTGAATATTTGGGTTGGTGAGACATGCGGGATTACCGGTATTCATTCTCCAGAACAGCCAGCCGCTCCACGCATTTATGTTCCTTGCAGTCCTTGCAGAAGGAGAATTTGGGTTTGAATCGATGTATGTCCATATCCCCGGCAACCAGGACTCCGGAGATGGATTTGAGGGGATACATTGCGTGGTTGGCTTTCAGGTCTATTCCAATTTCTTCCGGGCGTACCGCCTCGAAGAGCTTTTCCTGTCCGGAAATATGCCAGCCGCAGTGCCCCGGGCAATAATACTGACTTACCAGCACTTTCTTCGTGCGCTGCTCTTCGGGAAGAAGCTCGACAAATCGTTTGCCCATCATTTTGCCGAGTTGTTCTCCTGCGGCGGAATTGACGGCATCCAGCATATATCCCAGCGGTGCTCCTCCATGTTTAAAGAGTTCGCTGCTTTTGGTAAACAGGGCGTCCCCGAGGGTTGCTACGAAAAGCGCTATTGCGTCCGCCCTGGGAACAATGATCCGAACCGGGCCGTCGGGATCGTTCTGCCCGTTGCCTTGGTATACACGGTCGAAATCGTCTACAGGCCACTGCTGGATAATGCCTTTCGG
>JAFGTD010000061.1 GCA_016934295.1 Acidobacteriota bacterium | reverse complement strand
TGTCCGACAGGGCATCCTGACCTTCTGGGACGGCAAGAAATACAAAGGGGAATGGAAAACAAAAAAATTCAACGTCCTTGAAATTTTATGAGAGATCGAGGTTTTTTATCTTCCTTCTTATCCGGAGATCAATCCGGATGAGTACTTGAAAGGAAACCTCAAGAACAAGCTCCACTCCGGGAAACCCGCTCGCAACCAAAGCAACCAGGAAAAGAAAACCCGTTCATTCATGAAAACGCTTCTCAGGCGGCCCGAACATGTCCGAAACTATTTCAAACATCCTAAGGTCGCCTATGCTGCATAGAATGGTCAAGTCTAATTGCCGAAATAATAATTTTCCCGTTTGGAATACGAAATATGCTATAGAATCAACCCATGGAGTCCCAAACGACCAACTCGGATCCGGCTGGTTTCAGATGACTTTTCATGAAAACGCTCATAATGACGCCAATCCCATGACCGGCGTAAAAGATCGTCGTCACCCGACATTGATCCGTCTGTCGCTTTTGTTCACAATGATCGTCATTGTACCGGGAACAGCGGGAGTCTTGTTTTCGCTTTCCAAGGCCGGACACTTGAACCTTCCGGAAGCGAGCGGCGGTATCGTGGCCCTCGCGGCTTACATTGTCGCACTCATGACGATTGCGAATATCGGCCTGCGTTGGTTGCGATGGCATTATCTGGTACGGCGGGCGGGTGTGCGACTGGCGACGCGGGAGAGCGTTCTTTTCTACATGGCAACGCTGCCAACCCTGCTGACGCCTTTCTCTGTCGGCGAACTGATTCGCGCGCTCTTGCTCGGCCGACGTTACCCATCCCTGCGGCTTGACATCGTTGCCGTGTGGGTCCTGGAGAGGGCCTCCGATTTTCTGGTTGTAGTCTCTTTGGTCGCTCTGTACCTGAACGAATGGACTTTTCTTCCGGCAGCGGTAGCTGTCTGGTGTATTGCGGCTTTATCCATCGGGGCCTGGTGGAAAAAGCGCAATTCCGCCAACAGGCTGCATACAGCCGCATTGGCGGGCCTGCTTGCCGTAACATTCGGCATTTGGATTCTGCCGGGTTTCGCTTTGTGGTCTGCAACCGTCTCCTTGGGGCCGACGCTCCCTTTCGGTGTTGCATTGGGCGACTTCGTGAAAAGCACCTTCATGGGGGAATTAAGCGGAAGTCCGACCGGCATCGGCATCGCCGATTCATCGCTGATCGCCCTGCTGACCGGCCAGGGATTCTCCCCTGATTATGCTGGATTCGTGACGGAATTGTTCCGCGGTTGCAGCACCTGGTTCGCTGTGTCTCTGGGTGCCTGCGTGGCATTGCTTTTTGTGCGCAGGCTGACGAAAACACTGCGCCCGTTTCAAACGGCAGAGCATTTCGAAGAGCTGGCGCCATCGTATGCCGCGGAGCTGCCTTTTCACCTTCGCAAAAGACTGCTGGAGCGGAAGACGGCCATCATGTGTCGATGGCTGGACAGGGAGGAAACACCGCTGTTCGCACGCGGACTGGACTTTGGTTGCGGACAGGGATGGTATACGTGCAAAATGGCCGAGCGCGGCTATCGCATGACCGGATTGGACCTGTCCGAGGGACAGATCCGGGAGGCGCGCGCCTACGCGGTTGACTGCCATTCGGACGTACAGTTTGAACAAATTGAAGGAACCGTACTTCCATATGATGACGCTACGTTCGATTTTGTTTACGCGATCAACGTTCTTCATCATGTCATGGACACCACCCAGCGGGATATGATTTTAAAGCAGCTTGTCAGGGTGTTGAAACCCGGGGGGGTGTTCTTTCTCCAGGAATTCAATCCGGCGAATATCGTCTTTCGTCTCTACATCAGCTATCTTTATCCTCTCATTCGCGGCATCGATGAAGGGACGGAGTTGTGGATTCACCCCGATAGACCACCTCCCGTAGATGGGGCGCAGTGGCAAACCGAGCGCGATTATATCACGTTTCTTCCGGACTTCCTTCCGGCATTCCTGACCAGGACAATGGAACCTGTGGAGCGGTGGCTTGAGCAGTCAGCCCTCCGGCGCTGGAGTGCACATTACATGATACGGTTGGTCAAAGATGGGGAACAAACCGAATTCAAACCCGGACATTCATAAAGCAACGTCAAGGAGGCGACGTGATGGGCGTTGAGGGAAGAAAGGACACGCAAGCCTATTCATCCATGGATCATGGCTCGGCCCGGTGCGCGATTTGCGGCGGATCAGATTATTACCCCATCCCTGATCAACCCAGCGATTACGAATATTTTATCGAACCCAAACGGGAGTTCAAGGTTCTACATTGCAGAATTTGCGGTTCCGAGTTTGTTCATCCTCGCCCTACAGTCGACGAATTGGTCTCTTTTTACCCCCTTGATTATCACACCTATAACGACGACAACGGTATCATCGCGGGGCCGTTGGTCGCGATGCGCTCAAAGGTCCGGGCGTGATTCATCAACAAGCTCATTAAGACCAGGCCCATCTCTTTATTCGATGTCGGAAGCGGGGACTGCAGACACTTCAACGATATGTCAAAATACGGCGACTTTGAGTTTGCGGGCGTCGAGATAAAACCAGAAAAGGAGGGCTGATGAATTTTATGGCCAGGAAGCCATCCTGATCGATTCCGGGTTACTCACTTTGCCGTTGCAACGCCAAAGGCCGATCATAAGCCTGCCGGACGGGTGACGGCACGGGCGATCTTGCGGTCAGCAGAGGAAAAGGGCAGTGCCTCTATTTCACCGACATCGGCCCATCGCCATTCTGAACCGGCCGGTGCGCCCTTCGTCAATTTACAAGTAAAAGCGGAGAGCGTGATTCGGAAATGGGTGTACGCATGCTTCACTTCGGCGAGCGCCGGACCGACGTCGATCCGGATACCTAACTCTTCCCGGACGATCCGTCTGAGTCCCCTTTCCCGCGCTTCGTCGGAATTCAGTATTCCTCCGGGGAAC
>JAFGTD010000060.1 GCA_016934295.1 Acidobacteriota bacterium | reverse complement strand
TGTGCTGGCGAAAATAATCGAAGAACAGGGTTTCCGCGCATCGCTTCCCCTCGTCGTAGCAGGACCGCGGTCCTACAGGATTCACGTGCCCCCAGTAATCCTCCTTCTGGGGATGCACCGTGGGATCCCCGTACACTTCGCTCGTGGATGCCTGCAGGATCTTCACCTTGAGCCGCTTGGCAAGGCCCAGCATGTTGATGGCGCCATGAACGGAAGTTTTGGTCGTCTGAACCGGATCCCGCTGATAATGAATGGGCGATGCCGGGCAGGCCAGGTTGTAGATTTCATCCACTTCGACATACAGGGGGAACGTGACATCATGCCGGAGCAATTCGAATAAAGGATTGGACAACAAATGCAGGATGTTCTGCCTGCGGCCCGTGAAAAAATTGTCGAGGCATATGACTTCATGCCCCTGAGCGAGAAGTCGATCGCAGAGATGGCTCCCTAAAAATCCTCCTCCGCCTGTGACCAGAATTCGCTTGTTCAACGATCCCCCTGTTTCTGTGGGATTTTCCGAACCCGCGCATCAAGCCGGTTTGCGGAACAGATTGACATGTTGGTTTTCCGGAAAGCTATTAAAGTCCCATCCATGCATTGCGGATTGATCCCTTGACCGTTCGAAGAGAAATGCACGCACAATCAGCGCCGGGATCAAGAATCCATTTTTCTTTTTCTCTCCAGAAACCGCAGATCATCCCGGTCCTTATGGCGGGATACCGCACGCTTGTTTTTTATCAAATCATCAATTCCGATGAAAAACACGCTCATTCTTCCGGATTGAATGGGTAATTCGTCTTCGACTCTGTTTCTCCATGCGGATTGAAAGGAGATCCCGTCAAGATCATTCAACAGATCTATGCGGTTCGGAGGAACGCCGAATTGAAAAACTGCGCCTTTTTCAGACAATCCTTCCGGATCCTTCATTCCCGGCACTTCGCCGCCCCAGAATATATTCAATGCCTCCCAGAGCTTTTTCGCATTCCCGGCTGAAGAATCGTAAAATATATCCATATCACCTGTCAGTCGGGGATACCCATGATAGATGACCGCCTCCCCTCCTACGATCAGATACCGGACATCCTTTTGAAACAGAAGAGCCAGGAATTCACGAACGTCTTTTGACAGATAATCGAGGGTCATTCTTTTTATGAGCCTCCCGCACATCCGGAGCGTTCGCACCGTAAAACCGTATTCTCAGGATCTTGGCGATGCGCTGCCTTTCCTCCGGTTTCATCCGGAGGACCTGCAGCATGTCCCATTCCTCCGCTTCCTGAAAATTCCTCGCCTTGTGGAAAATGCGTTTCATATCGAACCAATCTTTCAATCAAATCGGGATTCGGCAATTCCCCTGATTCCGGTTCCGCCATGAACCGCTGTAGTATCGGCTGCCGTATCAATCCTTGGAGGTGTCCTCCTGTTCGCCGGTACGTTTCATGGCGTTCTGCATGTCCCAATCTTTTTTCTGCCTGTCCGCATCCGCCAGACTGCGATACTTAAATATCCCCGCGGGACAGGACGGCGGATTTATCCTGCAGAAAAAACGGAACAGGGCACGCAGGCTTTTATAATAAGCCTCATCCGGTTCGAAACACCAGAGCTGTTTCTCCGCCTCTTCGAATGTTTTAAATTTATAAAGGGTCACTTTTTCTCGTCCGAATGTTGCTGATTGACGCTCCGCGTGCCTCGCGGAAGGTAAGCTTCAATTTCATGGAAATCAATATACTATTTTAATAAATTCCCCTGCAAAATGCAACAAAATCCGGCGGATCCACTGTCATGATCACAACGGCCATGCATCGAACAACTGCGCGGCAGTCAGGAAAAAATTTTCAAGTCCGAAAAATATTCCTTGACATTCCATTTTTAATAATATATTTTTCCGCTGCATTTAGCGCCAGCATCTTCTGCACATCATCCCATCAGCATTCCAAACTCACAGCGGACAATCGCAGCGCCATGTTTTGCACCGGGGCGGGTCTTTCACATTCACCATTGACCCAAAGGGGGTGAAACATGAAGGTTCCCTTGATCCGCCAGTACGACCAGGCGGACTGCGGCCCTGCCGCCCTGCTCAGCATTCTGAAGTATTACGGGGGCGACGCAAGCCTGCCCCGCATGCGCGAGCTTTGCCGCGCGGACCGCGACGGCACATCGCTTCTGGATCTGGCCAGGGCTGCCCGCATCCTGGGCTTCAAGGCAGACGGCGCTTCCGGGACCTACGAGGAACTCAAAAAACAAAGAATGCCCTGCATCGCCCACGTGGTTCATGAAAACGGGTTGAATCATTTCATCGTCATCGCAGGATTCAAAGGCCACAAAATCGACATCGTGGATCCGGGCCGCGGCAGGCGCCTGTTGTCAAGGGAAGATTTCCTGGAGATCTGGACAAGGAAATCCGTACTCCTGCTGAGTCCGGAGAAGCCGCTGCATCGAAGCCCGTCACCGTCCTGGTCCGCCTGGGTGGCCGGCTACCTGCACGAGCAGCAGAACTGGCTGGTTCAGTCCGTTTTCCTCGGCGCCCTGGTCACAGTCCTGGGATTGGCCACGGCTTTGTTCATCCAGCTTCTGATCGACCGCCTGATCCCCGGGAAACATCCGGACAAAATCATATGGACGGGCCTTTTTCTGGCCGCCGTCCTTTTCCTCAGGGCTGGAGCGGAATATTTCAGAAGGATTTTCCTCATCCTCCTTTCCAAAAAGATCAGCCTTCGAATGAATCATGATTTTCTTCGCCACCTGTTCCGCATGCCCAGATCCTTTTTCGACACGCGCAGGACCGGAGACATCAAGGCCCGGATGAACGACGGCATGCGCATCCAGCAGGCCGTGCTGTTGATCGCCAACTCCACGCTGATCGACGGGCTGATCCTCGCCGGATCACTGGTCTTCCTTTTCTTTCTCCATTCTAAACTTGCGATATTGTCCATGGCCATGGCCGGCGCCTATGCGGCGATTTTGGCAAGCCGAATCCGGTCCATCCATGAGCAGCAGAACGACATCATGAAGGCCTTTGCGGACGCAGAATCCGCCTGCCTCGACAGCCTCAAGGGCATGGATGACATTCTCGGTTTCCGCACGCATGATTTTTTCACAGGACTCAATCAGGGTCTTTTCAGCCTCTTTCAGGGGCGCATCGAAACCCTGGGCCGCAATCAGGCCTCTCTTTCCTTTTTTGCGGAATCAGCCGGCGTCCTCTGGGTCCTGTCCGTGCTTTGCATCGGAGCTGCGGAAGTCTCGGCAGGAAGGCTCGCCATGGGAAAAATGATGGCAGCCTATGCGCTGGTTTCCGGCATGATACCCGCCATCGACCGGTTGCTGGGTGCGATCATCTCCCTGCAGGGCGCGGACGTGGCAGCCCGGAGGATGCAGGACATCCTGCTTCTCGACCAGGAGGAGGATGCCGGCTCTCTCACAATCAGCCGGATCTGCCGCCTCGAGATCATGAACGGTTCCTTCTCCTGGCACAGGGCAGGCCCTCTGTTTCATCAATTGAACCTTTGTCTGGAAAAAGGCCGCCTGACAGCCCTGTTTGGTCCAAGCGGCAGCGGCAAAAGCACACTTGTCGGAATCCTGCAGAGGAAGTACGAGCTGGAAAAGGGCGGTCTTTTATTGAACGGAAAACAGGGCAGGCAATACCGGCTGTCGGATTACCGGAAAGCGGCGGGTGTCGTGCCTCAGGAAATTCATGTTTTCACAGGCACGATTGTGGAGAACATTCTGGCGGGAAGGAAATTCGAGGGGATCGACGCCTTCATGAAAAGGCTTGAGCCGTTCGGAATTCAGCTGTTCCTGAAACGGTTCGGAAGACCGGGGACGCTCATCGGCGAAGGAGGTCGCAGGCTTTCAGGAGGCGAAACGCAATGGCTGGGGCTTTTAAGGGCTCTTTATGACATGCCGGATGTTTTGATCGTGGACGAGGGGCTTTCGTCGCTTGACATTGAAATCGAGCGAATCCTGTTTACTATCATCAGGGCCTATTCCAGGGAGCATGCGGTTCTGCTGGTCACGCATGACATGCGGCTGATCCGCATGGCGGATTATGTGTATATGATGGAAAAAGGCCGGATCGCGTATGAAGGAAGGCCGGAGCTTGCGCCGTCATCTGTATGTGCGGATTTTCCAGTCAGGGCCGGCATCGTCCATGCAAATGCAGCAGAGGTTCCTGTTTGATATTTGATTGAAGACCCCCGGAAGCAAGCCGCCGGGGAATCCGCGATCGAAAAGGGAAAGAACATCCCTTTTTGCCCGCACACAGACCAGCAGGCTTCGGGGAATGCACGCGCGGGTGGATTGAAGGTCCTTTACGCAAACCAACGGGGAATCTTCGATCCGCATTGAAGAAGACTTTTGGATTCGCTCGCTTATCCCGGATCAAAGCCCGGGAAAGTTCCTGCGGCAAGAAGCTGGGAATGCACTCGCTGTCAGATTAAAATCTGAATGGATGATGAAAATGCTTTCACGTGGATTTTCAAACACAAAAACGCGATATTGGTTCATCGCTCTGCTCACGGGAGTCCTCCTCAACATCTGGCTTTTTCAAAACCGTGTCCTGACACGCGAGGTCTATCACGCGCTTCTCTCGGACCGTATGGAATCCTACAGGATCGACGATTATTTCAACAGCAGCCGGAAATTATCCGTCATCCAGTATCTTGCGGCTCCGCTCATCCTGCTGATGAAGACCGCTGTTCTTGCTCTGTTTCTGCAATTCCCCCTGACCCTGAAATTGATCAACATCTCTTTTTTCAGAATATACCGGGCCGTCATCCTGGCCGAGATCCCCCTGCTGGCATCCTCCCTGATCCGCACCCTCTGGCTGATGGCGCGGCCGGTATCAGAGATTCATTCAAAGGCCATGATGATCGCGCCTCTCTCCCTCGCCTCCATATTGAGAACGGAATCTTATCCGGTTCATTCTCTATCTCTGTTCAATCACATCAACATTTTCGAGGCAGCCTGGCTTTTTATCATCACGAAGAATCTGTCGGACAAAGAAAACCTGAGCCGCTCGGACGCCTTCCTGATGGTCCTGGTGGTATGGATGTTTATCATTCTATTTGAATACGGATTGATTATGTACCTTCAAAAAATCAGCGGGTGAAGATAAAATGTGCGGCATGATGTGACAATTTCTTTGTCCCCCTCCTCGAGGGGGACCGTTTTAGTTCCGCTTTGCGGAACTAAAACGAGGGGATTAATAAAATGAAGTCGTCATCCACCATGTTTAAACGTTTCCTGACAATCACAACAATCTTATTTCTTTCCTTCCTCACCGCCTGGTTTTTCATTCAAGCCATGAAGCCGGAAACACTCCCTGTCGGTTCTACTCTGCCTGATTTGCAGTACGAATCCTCAACCGGCATTGAATCGATCCATCCCGATCACCGGCCGTTCATTGTACTCTGGTTCCATGAAGACTGCGACCATTGTATCTATCAAATGAAACTGCTCGATAAATACATTGATGAATTGAAGGGAATTCATTTGTACCTGCTGACTTCAGACCGTTCTTTCATAATCAACCGCAGAGAACGTCTCTACCCTCGGCTGTCTTCCGAATACAGTGTTCACTGGGGTTTTATGACAAACTCCCATTTCAAAAAACTTTTCGGAAGCACCGCGCGTCCAACCATGTATTTCTTCGATCGAGAGGGATATTTTTTTCAGAAGATCACAGGCGAGATGAAAATATCAGGGATACTGAAAATCATTGATTCGATGCGCCTGCAGGCTGGTGATCCCCAGGCGGAAAAGAGCTTCCGTTAAGCGCATCGCGAACCGCCTTGAGCTGCCGTTTGAATGTAAAACCAATCCCGCCGGACGGCTCCGGAACGGCCGGTCGGATTCTCTACCTGGCATGGCATCGTTTGTGACCAATCATATCAAGGATAAAGGAGGACTGCTATGCTTGCGCTCACCGATCAGGAGATGATGATGGTGGAAGGGGGGGCTTGGAAGGAGTATGTGGATTATACATGCGGAACAATTGGCATCGTTAGTCTTTTCGTAGGAGGGCTCAATCCCATATCCGCGCTCTGCGCCGGATGGGGGGTTGGAAGATTGCTGGGGAGGCTGCTATGAATGCCTTAAGTTCAGAGACCCTGGCGGAAATCCAGGGAGGAGCCAAACTAGCTTGCGTAACCTATACCATTGCAGCCGGATCCGTCTCACTGGCAGGTTTCGGATGGAATCCCATGGCAGGATTGGCAATGTTCGGCTTTTTGATGGCTCTGTCACCCTGTTGAAGTCTAAGGAGGGGGCCTTCATATGAGGCCCCCTCCTCTAAATCAATCAAGGATATTTGCCATGCTAAAAAAGACATCCATTCTGGCCCGCATGCAATTTAAAATGTCCTGGAACAGAATGATTCAGCGGAAAAAATTTTTTTCGTTCGTTCTTGCTTATCTTGTTTTTTCCATGATCATGTTCACTTTCATATTTGAAAACCGCGAAGATCCATCTGTCAGTTATGGAGATCTTATCAAGAATAATTTCTCCGGTTTCGTTCACACGTATTATGCGGCGATTTTCTTTTCAGGATTGTTGTATTACATGATGTTTGGATCCAATTCCCATTCTTCATTCTTTCATTCAAACTGCGCATTTTTACCCATATGTCTGCGATCCTTTTACACCCTGGATTTGATCACCACCCAGGTGAATCCATTTTCCGTCCTTGCTCTTCCGCTGTTGATCCATCTCTACTTGCTGTCTCCCTTTCATGTACAAATTCACCAAGGGATTCTATGGCTCGTTTGGACTCTTTTTTACCTGACCTGGATTTCATGTTTTTCCTCCATCCTGTCCACTTGCATCAGCACCATTCCTTTTTTCGGCCGCTTTTCCATTCGAATGAAATACTATATTCCTTTTCTGTTCGGAACGTTGATATGCATCATACAATTGAGAGGGATAAAAACAAACAGCCCTTTTCTTCAGGTTGTCGGGCCGGATCACCATGTCCCAGGGATATCTGCATTTTCCTCAACGGCCAATGCCTTGATTGATGCGAACCGTCCGCTTTTCAGGATGTATTGTTTTTGGGAGGCCATCGTTCTTTTTACCGGGACATTATGGCTACACATGATGATATATAATAAATTGTTGATGATGAAGGAACCATTTCGTTCCTCCAGACGTACGGCTTTTATTCAAATCGATTCGATTCTATCCGTATTGAGGCAGAAACATTCATCCTCCATTTTTCTTCACTTGAAAGAATTTTTTTACCTGATCAGAAGCAATGCAATACTGAGCTACTTTATAGCCTGCATGGCAGTTTCATTTTTTTACTTCAGACTTTACTTCAAACCCGATCTGGTATTCATCGGCAAGGCCGGAATGATTTTAGCCTCGCCGCTGCTTTTTGCAGGCATGGTTTATATTCAATTTCTTTACGACGAGAAAGGCAGTCTGAATTATTACTTCAATCCTTTGGAAATGAAAATTTGGGTGAACGCAAAACATTCCGCGCTGCTCACATTATGCATTATCAACTTGGCATTTTGCTCGGTCCTGTACTGGATCACAACAAAAGACGCCTTGAATCTTTTACAAATGATCTATTTGATATTGGTAACCCTGTATTTTTGGGGGTTTTTCGCTCCGCTCATGACAAGGCACACCATTCGAAATCCATGGAAGGCGCGTTATAGACAACTGTACATTCAGCACAACAACATCCGCAACAACACATATCAATTCATTCTATTAATTGCGATTCTTTTACCTGTTTTTCTTGTTTCTGTTTTTTTCCGCGACATGAAAGTTCTTTTTATGATTTTGTTGATCATGTCCGGCGGCTCTTTGGCTTTTTACTGTTGGTTCAATCAGAGATGGGACCGGCTGTTTTATTCCAACCAGGACAATTACCTGCATGATACATTGGAGGACTGACCCTTGAAGCTCCTCACGACCACAGGCCTCACGAAATCCTATCATCTGAAACCTGCTGTGAAGAACCTGGATCTGACAGTCGGGGAACGCACCCTTCACGGCCTGATCGGACCCAACGGCTCAGGCAAGACCACAACGCTGCAGATGCTGACGGGCGTGTTTCCCGCAGGAAGGGGCGAGATCCGTATTTTCGGAAAGCAGTTCCACACAGATTCACTGGACATCAAGGCAAAGATCGGCTATGTGCCGGAAATCCTCCCCCTTTTCGAGCATCTGAAGGCGGATGAAAATCTGTATTTCATAGGCCGCCTGTACGGCCTGGATGCCAAAACATCAAAAGCCCGAACGGACGAACTTCTCCATGCGTTCGAATTGAACGGAGTCCGGTCGGATTTCGTGCACACTTATTCCAAGGGGATGAAGAAGAAACTCGCCTTCCTCTGCGCGATCATCCACAATCCGAAACTGCTGATCCTGGACGAGCTCTTCGAAGGCCTGGATTTCATCACATCATTCCGGATACAGGAGATTCTGAGGAAATATACGGAAAAGGGAGGGACTGTTCTGGTGAGTTCGAACAACCTTCGCCTCGTCGAAGCGTTCTGCAACGAAGTGAGCGTGCTTCACCAGGGGGAGCTTGTATTCTCGGGGGATATTCAGGAAGTAAAAAAAATGGGCATGCGTTTAAGCAGGAAGGAAGGTCTTAGTGGATTGGAATCGGTTTTCCTCAACGCGGTGGGGGATCAAGCGGAGCCGGAGATGCCGGAATGGCTGAACGGTTTTTGATCATCATGAAATTTCGATGTGCCGGTATGTGCCAACTCACATATGTGCAATCAACCTGAAAAGTCTTTGCTGTTCGAACAGTTGCCTTTGCTTCTCAGGAAGGATCTCAAGATGCAGAGATTGAATCATCAAACACGGTTCTCCAGTAATTCACGGTCTTCTTGTTCAGATTTCTGCTCTTCGCGACCACAGCATTGATTTTCGCGCGGTCGAATGTCGAAAAAAGCCACTTGATGGAATCCATGTTGCCGAAATTCAGGATCCTTTCAATGATGAAAAAATCATGTTCTCGAAGGTTCAGCTTGTGAAAATCACAATCCCAAAAATACTTTATGAAAGGACCAGGTATCGATCCGGATTTCATTTGTGCTTTCACAGGATGCCTCGACTCAATGGCTTACAATAATTTCTTTTGCAAACTTGAAATACCTCATTGAACGATATACAGCCGAAAGGATTGAAGATCCCCGGCAGCTCACGGCGGGGAATATTCGGTCTGCAGGTTCATGAACTGCGACGCACCTGGAAGATACATCGTAGTTATTCACGCTCGTTTACCCCGGGTCAGGGCCCGGGGCAAGCCCCGCGGCAGGATCCGGGAAATGCGCGCGCTGTCAGATTCAACCCAATCAGCCATACCCGGCTCTATAGCCTGTAAAACGGAATAAACCGGACTTCCGTTTCCCGGATGCGTATTCTTTCATCCATGTTCAAGTTGACGACCCAGGCTTCCGCAGGTTTGTATTTGTCTATGAAAGCGTGCAGGGAACGTGTGATTTGAGCCCTGCCTGGGCTGAATTTGACTTCTATGGGGACCTGGTCCTTCTGGCGGTCCAACACGAAATCAACCTCGGCCTTGTCAGTGGTTCTCCAATAATGCAGATGCCAGCCCGTCGTCCGCGTCTTTTCAAGAAGCCGTGTGCAAACCCAGTTCTGGAATGTGAATCCCGCCTGCCTTCCAGGTACGGCTGAACCGTAAATGCCCTGCGCATAGTTCAGAAGTCCCGTGTCCAGGAAATACACGGCAGGCGCCTTGACGATTTCCTTGACACGGTTCGTGAAAAAGGGCGAAAGCGTCCTGATGATGAAGGTTTTCTCGGCATACCACAGGTAGTTCTTAAGAGTCGGCACGGATAGTCCTGTTTCGGATGCAATCCTTGAATGGTTCAGGATGCGGCTTGAGGATGCAGCCAATCGCTGTATCATGCGGATGAAGGCATCCGGCTTGTCTATGCGCATCCAATAAATGAGGTCCTTCTCGACATAGCTCCTGTAGAGCTCATCCATGATTTTAAACTTTTCGTCCGCCAGGGGTTCGACCACGATTCTCGGATAACCCCCGAAATTCAAATACTCGTCAAGCAGTGTCCGGGCCTGTTCCTTCTCGACATCGAAGAATTCAGTCATCCGTTCCTCATAACTGTACCCGGTTTTGTATGCTGCGAATTCCTGAAAGGTAACCGGCGGCAATTCGAACAGCCTTTTTCTTCCGGAAAGGGATTCATGGATGCCTGCCTTCAGCTCCAGGCTTCCGGATCCTGAAACAATCAATTTATGGCTGAAACCCATGTCGAAAAGACCCTTGAGAAAAAGGGCCGCATTCTCTTTTCTCTGGATTTCATCGATAAACACAAAACCCTTTCTTTCGCCGAATTCCAGCCCGCATTTTTTTACCAGATGCTCTTGTGTTTCTGAATGAATCCTGTCGCGCTCAATGTCCAGGTTGAGAAACATTGTTTTTTCTCCCGAACGATCGAGCTCTTTCTTCAAATTCATTAAAAGAGTGGTTTTTCCGACCTGTCTTGGTCCGACAAGAATGGTGATTTCCGGATGAGAGAGATGGGATTTTATTTCTTTTTCTAGAAACCGCTTTATCATATTTGATTTTAACCCGATTTTTTGATAAATCAATATAATGTTTTATCGGATTAAAATCAAGTTAAAACTGCATCTGTCTATTCCGGGTCGAACCTGCCTGCGTATTCCGGTCCAAATCTTCCGCCTATTCCGGCTGAAACCTGCCACCCATTCCGGCCTAAACCTGCCGCCCGTTCCCGGCGAAAGCAGTCTTTTCCCCGGGTGCCGACCTGAACACCAACAACTCCACTTTTATCCGATATCCGGGGGCGGTGTCATTGAAGATCCCCCGCCGTAACCGCAGGTATGAAGTCATACTGCGGAGTCATTTTTGGATGCGGCGGAGCCATTTCTGGATGTCGCATAATCATTTTCGGATGCGGCGGAGTCATTTCTGGATGCCGCCGAGTCATTTTTCTCGCCGCAAAGTCATTCCTGCAGGATGCAGAATCTATCCCAACATTTAGATAAAGTGTCAATTGCATGTGATAATTTTGGTTAAAGCAAATAATATCATACATATAGAATTTTATATCGATTTCTGAATGGTTCGAAAAGACCACCTTCTGGGAAAGTGCCCCTGAATGGCCGGTTTTGGGTGTTCTCCGATATGAAATGAAATCCCATACCCCAATAGCAAGCATTAAAAAAGGCGCCGAAGCGCCCGGATAATCATAAAATTATTAAAAGGAGCTCCCTCTGGTGATTGGCAGAGAGAAAACTTCATGATCTTACACAAAAAAGTCTTCATTGGACTAAAGAACAAAAATTCTTTTCATACTGCATTAGAGGTTGCTGAATACTCTTAAAACAATTTTAGCTATGATCCCTTAAAAAAGAGGCCGGGTAAAATTGATAAATTTTCATGAAAACTTCTCTTCCGGCAGCATTTTTTTTAATCCCATTTTAATTGAATATGTAGGCTGCCAACGCAGTTCATTTTTGATTTTACTGATATCCGCAACAATGTCAAGAATCTCATTCTTACGGTATTCGTTTTTAAATCTAACTTCGAAATGTTTTCCATAAATATCCGCCAGCAAATCAACAAGGTCCTTCACGGAAATACTCTCTCCATACCCCAGATTGTATATATGCAATCCCTGCCTGTTCATTTGAGCTTCGAGTGCGATAGCATCTACTACATCATCGACATATACAAAATCCCTCTTGGGTCGTGAATCCATCAGCTCAATATACCCACTAACCATTTGATTAATGATAGTTGGGATTAAAAAAGCTTTATTCTGGCCCGAACCGTAAATATTAAATGGCCTTAAAATTGTCACCGGTACATGGAAGTCTGAAAAATAGCATCGGCAAAGATTCTCCCCTGCCAGTTTGCTTGCTGCATAAGGATTATGGGGTGCGAGCGGATGTTCTTCGGTCACTGGAAGAAGGCGGGGTTCACCGTACAGATAAGAGCTCATAAAAATAACACGGGCCTTGTCCTGCCTGGCCTTTTCGAGCACATTCAGAGTTGTCTGGAAATTGTGCAACAAGAAACCTGAAGGATCACGAAAAGAATCCGGAACGAAGGATTTTGCTGCAAGGTGGATCCAACAGTCAAATCCACCCAGGTTGGAAAGGCTTTTTGCATCAAGGAGATCCGTACCTGTTGCAAGATCGATCTCTGCAGCATTAAATCCGCGATCCATGAGCTTTCGGATGAGCCTGGATCCGATGAATCCACTGCTTCCTGTCACAGCAATTCGCTGCATAGTCATTTCTTGCCACCGAAATCACGAATCGCCTTTTCATAGTCGTCCGGCCGTCCTATATCCAGCCAGTATCCCCGGTGATGTCGAGTGTGAACCTCTTCGCCCGCTTTAAGTAGTTTGAGCATGAGCGTGTCGAAACCAAAAAGCCTGCCGATTGGGATAAAATCAAGAATTCTGCGGTTCGCTGCGTAAATTCCCATACTTACCTTGTAGGGTATTTCTGGTTTCTCTCGGAATCCGGACAATCTGCCTTTGAAATCTGTCTCCAAAACTCCGTAGTCAATCTTTTGCATCCGTGAATGCAATGCGATAGTAAAAAGATGTCCTCCGCGAACATGAAATGTCAAAAATTTCCTTAAATCGAGATCTGTCAGCACATCACCGTTCAGGATTATAAAATTTTCAGGCAGTTCTTTGATCAGTCTGAGTGGACCCATGGTGCCGAGCGGCTTGTCCTCAAGAGAGTACTCGATTCGTATACCCCATTTCCTGCCATCACCGAAGAATGCTTGTATGATTTCAGCCTGGTGGTTCACGGTGAGCACAATTCTCCGGAATCCTTCTTTCATGAGTTTACGGATGATTATTTCCAGTATCGGAACTTCGCCTACAGGCATAAGAGGTTTGGGTATCGAAATCGTAAATGGTCTCAGCCTGGTACCCTTTCCTCCCGCTAGAACCACTGCACATTTAGACATTATAAATCTCCGGCTTATATAGCTCCCGGTGCTTTTTCATCCAATCGATTGTTTCGGTCAGACCTTTTTCAAGATCATATCGCGGTCGCCAGGCGGTAAACGAGAGTATCTTCCTGTTATCACATTTCAGACGCTCTACTTCGCTTGTTTCCGGCCGAACCCGCTCTTCCTCGGTCACAATTTTCGCTGGCCTTCCCACAATACGGGATATAAGACCTGCCAGATCACCTATGGAGATCTCATGGTTCATACCGATGTTCGTCACCTGACCTTCCAAATCAGGGCAATTTGCGATTGCGATGAAACCATCTGCTGTATCCCGTACGAAAGTGAAATCCCGGGTGGGTGCCAGGTTGCCAAGCCGGACTGGTGCGCCAGACAGGATCTGCGTGATCACCGTGGGAATGACAGCACGGGCTGACTGCCTTGGGCCGTACGTGTTGAACGGCCTGACGATTTTCATCGGTGTTTTAAAAGATAGATAATAAGAAAGTGCAAGCTGATCGGCTCCGATCTTTGATGCTGAGTATGGAGACTTACCAAGTAACGGATGGTTTTCGTCAATGGGGACATACTTAGCAGTACCATAAGTCTCGCTTGTGGATGTGACGATCACGTTTTCAAGTCCAAGGACTCTTGCGGATTCGAGTAGGTTGTAGGTGCCTTCAATATTAGTTCGGATATACGCAAGCGGTGAGATGTAGGAATATGGGATACCAATTAGTGCTGCAAGATGAAAAACCGTATCGCAGCCTTTCATGGCCCGCCAAACCGAATCATAATCCCGGATATCACCAGCAATCACTTCCATGTCGCCTTTCATCGGCAACTCTTCAAGCCACCCCCAGTGGTTCTTCGAGTTATAACGAACGAATGCTCTGACAATATGCTCCTGTCCTACGAGCCTCTCAGCCAAATGAGATCCAATGAATCCAGCTGCCCCAGTTAAAAGTATCTTTTTCATTTTACTCCACTGAATATGATAAATGCTTTTAATAACAGAAATTAATCAATTTGATTGAAGTAGTCAAGTTTCAAAAATACTTTTTCCTCCTCAGTGAACCAACTTTCGAACGCGTCGTTCAATCTCAGGCCTATAACCACTAAAAGTACAAAAGGCGCCGAAGCGCCTGAATCATCGATATGTTATTTTCCACTACATCTAGAAGGTGAAATCGAAGTTTACATTCCCGAAAACCGAGAACAAGATAGTTAGATTATTTTTCTTTTGACCATCGATATTTAAGTAATTATCGGTTGAATAATATTTTGTTTCCAAATCAAAGAAGAATTTATTCGACGGCATATATCGAATCTTGACATCAGCTTCGAATGAATGCTCAACAATTCCGATCGGGAATTTGTCACGGTTGTCTCCAAACACCGCATTTATATCCTGTTCGCCGTGCTGACGCCATCTGAACTCTATCTGAGGCAGAAAAGGTGGTTTCCCGAAATATAGGTACTTAAGAGCGATAGATTCAACGCTGTTTTCCGGATTTCCCAAGCTTCTTCCGTAATATGTATAATTTTCCCATGTTCGGTAGGACATATAGGTCCAGTTACCTATCCTTGTATAGTCCAAATGAAGCATTGATCCCAATCCCAGTAAGTCTGTCAGCATTAATTTGAACGTGATGCCCATTCGATCAGGATGAATAGAGCGATCATTCTGTCCCGGTTCATTGTTAACGATTACATCATCTATTAACCATTGTGTAAAAAGCGAGATTCTGGATGAAGGAAGCCAAAGAAAATCTATTGCCCATATTCCATTCATTTGACTTCTGTTGTTACGCTGATCGATATAGTACAGATTCATCGGATTCAAATAAAAAAATTCGAGTTGCTTATTCTCTCCTCCGTAAAGCGCAGCTTGTGTCAAGCCGAGATGGAGGTTGTCGCCGAACCGGAGCGATCCCCGCTGAATTGAGAAATATCGATTTGCATCGACTATTTGAAGATTGTCTGCCTGACTATCGAAAGAGTTCAGATTGTTCAGTCTTCCGAAATAAAACGCGAAGTAAAGTCGTGGTGTGGAAAAATGAAATCCAAGGTGATCGTAGCTAAAGGGATTATCGGAGAAAATCAGACTTGGTTTCCCTAAAAAACCAAAATTTCTTGAAATCCGTCCACCGAACACGGAGAAACGGTTAAAATCCAATTTTGCATATGCATCCTCTACACGGCCGAGAATCCATTCACTGGTATCACCATAATAGGTCCGATCCTTCCTAAATGCCTGGTCGGTCTTTATCCTGTTCACTAAAGTCAAATTTGGTCCGCGGTAAATCCCGTATAATTCGATTTGGTATTCGCCGAATTGTCTGTTCATTTTAGATATCAGTCTTTGTCCAGCATAGCCTCCCAGATCCAAATCACCATTATCTTTCCGGCCGGGATCATGGCTTGAGAATTTCATCAAATCATTCTTTAGCATCTTCATCCAGGACTGATCGTGGGGATAAATTTGCTGAACGTTGATTTCTTTAAGCTTCGATATTAATTCTCCTGCTTCAATGGAATGATTCAAAGGATGGTATAACAGCAGCTGGCGGTTTGTTATCAAATATGATAAAAAATCTTCATGCTGATGTAAATTAAAATATGCATACCCACCGCTCATCGAAAAAACTGATTCTTGCATAAATATAAAAAGAAATATTGCCTTTACAGTTAAGCGCATATTTTATCTACTTCTGGCATTTTTAAACGAAATGTTATAGAGAATCTTAAAAAAATAGCTAAAATCAGTTATAAACGGTTTTTTAAAATATCGTTTCAAATATTTCCGCTCGCTCTGTATGATTTCATCAAATGTTTCTGGCATATCCGCATAATACGGCGGAAAGATGCCAGGTCGAGTTTTAAAACGCATTCTTTTCACATCTTTTGGATAGAGGCTGAAATAATGATAACTCAATGCCCTGACGCCTACTAGTTTCAGATCACCTTTAAAAAGATTTGCTAATTGGGGTAGTTCATCAATCCAAAATTTTCTTAGAACTTTACCCCATTTGGTTAAACGGTAGTCATTTGCAATTTTGCCTGATTTCTGAAGTTTGTTTTGATCGTAGATAAAGTCTTGGATATATTCTGAATACGGATGCATAGTCCTGAACTTGTAGATTTCCAGATAATGGCCATGCGGGCCTACCCTTTTCAATTTTATAATCGGACCGTAACTTGGATTAAGATCCAATGATGGTGTTTTATATTTTTGCGCGATGAAAAATTTCATTCCCTTTTGATCGGTAAAATCGATAATTCGAAAACCGCAATATGAAAGTCGTCCTAAAATTTCTGCCAGGGAAATCAGCCTGTTCCTGCCTTTTGTGATGGCGAAATAGAATAAATTAATCCCGTTTATTTTTGGTAAGACGCGATGGATAATAAAATTTATCGCATATTGAAGATGTGCCAAATATTTCGGATATTTTAAATATATTAATTCTTTATTCGTTAAAAGACTTGTTTTCGTTCCAACGAAATATCCTCCATTTTTTAGCTTTTTATATACCTCGAGAAAATAGGTATTAATGCGACCGAAATCATTCGTCGGGTGAAGATTGATAATTAACATTTTTGATACATCGTCTATCATTTGCACGTTATAAAACGTATGTGTATCAAGAACGCTGGTTTGTTCTAACGAAATCCACTTTAGATCAATGTGTTTTTTGATCCAATCAAATAAGAATATTCGATCTTTTAAATATTTCTTTTTTAATTCATAAAAAATAGATTTTTTCGGTCGGATTCTTGGTTTTTTTGATAAATTGAGTAGTTTTTGTTTTAAATGAGATGAATAATCGTTAAAATCTTCATATCCATGTTCTTCATCATGAAGCCGCTTTATGAATTTTTTTGGTATAAAAATTATACTTTCAAAAATCGCCAAAATAAGTATAGGCCCGAAGAGCATAATTCTTGAGTATACTTTCAAATTAATAATGAAAATGATGAAAGCCGACACAATCGCCATCAATATCCACGTCCTTAAGAATGGTGTAAAATAGTAATATATATTTTTTACTTTATTATCACTAAATTTCCCCGTCCAAAAAGAAAAGAAAAACCACAGTCCGGTAATAATTATAGTGCTGTAGACCGAGATTTCATCACTCATCAAGAAACGATTTTTTATGGTGTGAACAATAATAATTGAAAGGAACATTAATATTAAATCGATTATTAAATTGCTGAATTGTGGCCATTGAAAATTTGATTTGTACATCCGCGGAAGATGGAATTTATGCCCTCTCCTGGCTGCTACTAAGATAAAAATTACTTCTGAGGTGAATAAAATCGAAAAATATGTTAGAATAAAATATCTTGAGAATTGTTTGACATAAAAAATCGTTATTATCATAGTGATGATCAGCATCATGAGAAATGCAGAACGGAAAACCATGTAAATCAACTCCCAGAATTCTCTCGATGGATCCTCGTATTTATTGTACCAAATACAATCTAATACCCAAATGATATTCAGAACCAATATAAATTTATAATGGAAAGTTCCGGCAATGAAGTCATGCTCCCGGATGAAGTTGAGAATGAGATAAACAACGTTAATCAATAAGAAATCGATCAGGTAAAAATTTATACTTTTATTTTTCATCAAGATAATCGTATTTCTTCTGTGAATCCCACCTGGCAAAAATTTCAATCGGGCCGGTCGGAATTGGTATTCCTGAGCCAACCTCCAAATGCAAGCCAGTAGTCCGTTGATTCTTTTATGAGAGTGATCTGAGATCCGGTATAGTCTGTTGTAACTTAAATTCCCGTGTTAATGTAACGAGGCTGATGGCGTGAAGCCAAATTTGACGGAGAAGTTGATATCATGTTGTCTGCCGAATTCTATTTGGGTCTTTTTGCTGGTAAAAAAGTACTGGCCGCCTTGAATATATTCGCTCGTTTGTCCTTCCGGGGAATGTTCTACATAATTGTATCCCTCCGTGTTTTTGTTCCGGAGGTGTAATTTACTCATTCCTGAGATCAATCGAAAGATAGGGTTCACCGAGTGGATACCTATTTTACACAAGAATGTTTGTGTTGAGATAGTATTCACCTGACAGTTGGTCATTTTTT
>JAFGTD010000059.1 GCA_016934295.1 Acidobacteriota bacterium | reverse complement strand
TTTCGCAGGCGCTGAGTGTCAGCAGCCGGCAATTCAGCCTTAAGCTGTAGATTTCATCCCCGTATAAAATCCCATCCTCACCGGAAGGATCCTCACCGCTGAAGTAGAGCCTGGATCGCAAGGGATTGGCGGATGAGACGATCCCATGAGTGGCGATATGAACAAAGGAAAATTTTCCGGCGTTTTTCTTGAACAGCGATTCTGCTGCCAGCTTTCCGGTATAAACCGCACAGTTTTCGCTCCCGAAAACATTGCGGATGGCCTCCGCTTCGTCTCCGCTCCGTGGCAGGGGCGGCAATCCCTTTCTTTCCAACGCAGCCGGGTTCCCGAAGGCCGCAATTCTGTCGCTGCTCATCCTCTTTTTCTGCCAGCGGGGATCCAGCATGCTGGCGGAAAATGAGTAGGAAATCGGGTACTTTTTAAGCAGATATTTTGCTTGCTCATACTCCGAAAACAGTAAACCGCTCGCACTGCCCGGAGCATGGGCAACGACCAGGGCTTCGAATGGGAGATAATAGAGGGAATCATCGGGGATGATGATCAGGCGGGAAGGTCCGCCATTGCCGGCCAAACCGGCCTCCAGGGGAGCAAAGAGAATGCGGTACAATTCATGCGCCGCATTCAAATCAAAACGGAGATGGGAGAGGTCGATCCTTCCCTTTTTATACTCTTCGAACGGTTCTCTGAGCTTGAATACTTTCGCCTCCAGTTTCTTCCGCCCGATCCCCAGGACCTTCACCTGGAATGTCCGGCGGCAGATGACGAAGGCGAGGACCTCTTCATCCGTAACCATGTACTCAACCAGCTTGGTTTCCCCCTCCAGGGTGCTCTGGACTCCTTCCAGCTCCAGAGGAACAGGATTCACCGATTTCAGGTTTCCGGAAGGATCGCCCAGCTTCCGCAACATCAGCAAATCGAGAAACGACCGGGCCCTGGCTCTTTCGCAGGTATTGAACGCCGCCTTCAGGTCGTCCGGAGTCCCGCGTCGAACCCGCAAGCGGGCCAGCGCTTCATACACGGTGACCTTCTGCTGCAGGAATCCCGTGCGGAACTCCTCGGACCTCAGTTGCCCACGGACGTCTTCGATCCGTTGAATCGCCCTTTCATATGAACGGATCGCCCCGTCCGTATCCCCTGCCTCTTCCTGAACCTGTCCCCCGCCGAACAATGCTTTCCAGATCAGAAATAGTTTCCCTGTCGACTCGCCTTTTTCCAGGGCCTTGTTGAACGCCCGGCCCGCCTCCTCCAGTCTACGAAGTTTCCGGTACAAGTCGCCGAGATACAGCCAGCCGTCGCCCAGCATGTCGTCGGCGCTCAGAGTGCGCGCCGTTTCCATCGCCTGCTTCAGTTCCGCTTCCGCCTTTTCATCCTCCCCGAGAGACATCAGGCATTTCCCGATATACAACTGATAATAGGCAGCACTGTAGATGTCCTCAATGGAACGGGAAATCTCCAGGGATTTGCGGTAATACTCCAGGGTCTCGGCATACCGGCCGTACTCGTCGCAGACGGCGCCGATATTGTACAACACCGTTGCCTGGACGTCCCGGGATCCGGTCTCCTCCAGAATCTTCAACGCCTTCTTGAAGCATTCCAGGGCGTCGTCGTATTGGCAGAGATTCATGTGAATGCCGCCGACATTATTCAAGAGGATCGCCGAATAGTACTTGTTGCCTGCTTCTTCGTGGCACCGCAATGATTCCTGATAACAATCGAGGGCCAGGTCATACTGGGCCAGGTATTCATGGGCGATCCCCTTGTTACAGAGGATGATTGCAAGCTTTCCCCCGTCATTCATCCGCCGGGCCTCTCTCTCGGCATCCCGATAATAGACCAGGCTGTCAGGGTAACGGTTCATCCTCATGTAAATCAGGCCGATGTTATGCAGGGAACCGGTAATCCCGTCTTCGTCCCCGATCCTCCGGCGCAACCGCAATGATTGCTCGAAATATTCCAGGGCCTCCTGCAGGCGTCCCTGGCTGGAGAGGGCGTTCCCGATGCAGTTGTAGCTCGCCGCCTTGCCCTTGACATCCCGGATCGCCTTGTAAGCATCCAGTGACAGGCGGGCGAATTTCTCGGCCTGGGCATAGTCGCTGGCAAAGACATAGCATTTGCTGAGCTCCGCCAGGACCGCGGCTTCCCCTTCCCTGTAGGAAATTTTCCGGGCCAGCTTCCAGGATTGCAATCCCATGTCCACCGCTTTTTCCACGTCAACGGAGCGGTATTCCACGGCCAGTTGCATCAGGATATCCGCTCTTTCCTTACCTTGAGCTGTCGCCAGTTTTTTTTCCAGGCCCTTGATTTTTTCGGCGATGGTCTCTTCGCTATCGGGATCACTCACCCCGGCAGTGAAGACAATCAGAAATAAAACGATGACACCCTTGTGAACCGATCGAAAATACTTGTTATTCCATTTCATGAATCCTGTCGATCCATTCAGCCGCAGACAGGGAATACCGGGAATCCGTATCTTTCAGTACCTGCAGATACGATTCGGCTTTCTTTGCATTCCCCAGCAACAGGAAGGACATGGCGGCATACCAGCGGCAGTCTTCCAGGTACTCCACGGCATTCCGGCTGATCATTTTCTCAAAGTATGTCAATGCCGTTTCCGGTCTGCCGGCAAAAAGCCACGAAATCCCCAGGTAATACGTCGCCTGGGGATTTTCGGGCAGAATATGCAACGCTTCCTTTAATTTTTCCGCGGCTTGCAGATACGCTCCTCCTTGATAGAACTTCATCCCCGCCGAAAAGAGCTTTTCGAACTCGTTTCCCGTATTCCCGCGGACGGTTCCGGGGATATACACGGGGGCGCTCAATTCCACAATCGAACCGTACCGGTCCGGATTGCTCCAGCGCAACGGGACCAGCAAAGCCGCCGCAATAACAACGGCCATGGCGCCGGCCAGGCCTGAAACAAACCGGGGAACCCGGAATATTCCGATCGGCCGGGCGGGGAGCAGCTGTTCCTTCGGAGTCCTGCGGATCAAATCAATGATCGATTCGGTATCCTGCAGCTTCCGGAAACAGCCGTCGCACTCGAAACAGTGCGCTTCCAAAGCCGCGGCATCGGAATCGGACAACTCGCCCCTGAGGTATTTCTCGAAGAAATCGTTTGTTTCAAACTCTTTGCATTTCATCCCGTTTCCTTTTATTAAGTGGGCGTTTCCGCGCATTTATCTCAACCATTTTTTCATTTTTCTCAACGCCCTCCATTTACGGACGCTGACCTGGTGCGCATCCATCCCCAGGAGTTCTGAAATCTCCCTGCAGGACCGCTCCTCCCGGAAGTACATGACCAGGATTTCCCGGTCTTCAAAATTGAGCCTGAGCAGGGCTTCCCGGATTTCCTCTTGCCGTCGTCTCTCCGATAGAGGATCCGGAATCGAACGTTCCGCCGGTTCTCCCTCTGCAAGCCTTCGGAAGGCCTGCTCCTCCCTCTTTGCCTTGCGGAAATGATTGGCCAGCTTGTTGCGGAAGATTCCGTATGCCAGGCCGCCGGGATTGTCGGGATTCCGGGCGCCGCCGCTGCGGTAGACTTCCAGGAAAGCGATCAGTGTCTCGTTGGTGATCTCCAGAGCTGTTTCCCGGTCGGAGAGATGCTTGAGGGCAAAATAGAAGATTTTCTTTTCAAGGTCCCGGAGCAGTTCCTCTTCGTCCATATAAGGCATTGTTCCATTATAAACAATCCCGGGTGAGAATCGCAACGGTGAAATGGAAGATCCGGACCGAATGTCCGATGAAAAATGGACCTCCGATTCAAATCTCCGTTTCCGTGACCCGGACGCAGTGCTCCACCAGAAGATCGGAATACGGAGAAGAGTACATGAGAAGGGTGGCCCGGCCGCTTTCATTCTCCTTTTTCCATTTTCCCCATTTCACCTGGGTACCCGTATTGGGATTGATCACAGGATCTGGGACATGGGCCAACAGGCTTTTCCATCTCATCACGATCGGATAGAGGAGGAAGCCGGGCCCGCGTTCCGGCATGTGATTCACCGGCTGCGGCACAAACCGCTTATAAATATTCGTCTGGGTCAGATCGGGATAGCTCTGTCCCCAATACAGATGATCGGGTCCCAATTCGTCAAAATCATATCCATGTTTCCATAAAATAAAATTGACGATATGCGAGTGCTCATGCAGAAAAAAGGCCCAATACATATCCTCCTCGGTCGGAACGTTCACCACGTTGTGCACCGTGCTCCAGGTGGAATCGTTGAATTTCATTTTATGCTCGGGATTGTACCAGGCCCAACCTGACCGGACATTATTGGCCGTGTCCTGCCAGGGCAGCACGACGCTGATCACGTCGAAATCTTCGGGGGAATGCCCATGGCTCTTGAGGAGCATGACCACCCTCTGGTAACTGTTGAACTCCGCCTGAAAGATCCCATCGCCCGGAACGAAATCAAAGAATTCCGATTTGGGGATCGTATAATCGAGGATAAACTTCTTTTTATCGACACGGCACATCCCTGAAGTGAATTCATCCATTTTATCGGCAAACTGATCATACTGATCCAGGATGTTTTGCATTTCCAGCAGAGTGAACGTTCGGGTGTACGAGCCCTTGAAAACGACCACGCAGGTTCGCAGCTTCAGGTGCTCTTTCAGGAAGGTCAGCTTGAATTCAGGATTCAGCTTGTCCTGGGTGTTTTCAAAAACCGCGAACCGGTACACCGGACTGATGCGGGTGAGGATCTTGTCGCTGTACAGCGACTGCGAATGCTTGATCTCGCATTCGAATTTCCTGTGCTGGAATGCCTGCGAGTATATTTTGCCGGTAAGGATCGTATCCTGCACCGGGAACCCGCTCACCCCCAGTTCCCTGCCCCGGGACGACCAGGCCTCGAGTACCGGCGACCGCACGATATAGGTTTGTTTCGTTGCATGGCTGTAGTAGACGGCCCCGTTGTCGAAATCGAGAAAAATTCCCGTATTGCCGGACATGACCGCCTCGTCCATCAGGGGATAGCCGAGAAAACCGGAGTCGAAACCGGCCGACGCCCACTTGTTGTAGATCGCCCCGTACACGGAAAACGCCTCCCTCGCCCCGAATTTGAAGATGATCGTCCCCTGCTGGAAGTTATTGTACCGGCCCTTTTTACCCGCCGTAACAAGCTCGTCGGTGGTGGGATAGCCGTTCGGCCCTTCCTGCGCTCCCATTTTCCGCCATTTTTCCCGGATGAGACCGTAAATCAGGTGCGCGCCCGTTGAAGGGTGCCAGGCGATGGTATAGCCGCCGGAGTAGTCCTGGTAGGCGCCGCCGTTGACAGCGGGGATTTCCCCGGTGACCGGATTGCCGATGCCGGGAATGGACTGTTTCACCTGCACGTATTTCAGCTGGATGGAGCTGATTCCCCCTGCGCCTTCATCGATCCCCGAAGCCGATCCGGGATGAAATCCGCTGAGCAGAACCGACGCGGCCGGCAACAGGATCCAAACCGGTGGTTTCCATAAAGCTTTAAACATTTTTTTTCTTCTCCTTCCTTAAAATGCTCTCTCTCGATTCACGGAAGGAATCATACCATGTTTCGGCCAAAGGAAACAGCGGAGTCAATTCATCATTTCTGCAATCAGCTGATCTTCGAGAGGATATACTGGTTCACCGTTCCTTTGTTCCAGGGGATATGCGGCCGGCGAATCCGCCGCCGGGCGCCAGTGAGATTTGCAGCTTCAGGCTTGAATCGATGGGGATCGTCTGTTTTTGGTAGTCTTCGGTATAACGGTCGGCGTTGGGTCCGTCGCGAAACAACTCCAATGTCCACTGGCCTGGAGAAAGGAAGGAGAAGTCGAT
>JAFGTD010000058.1 GCA_016934295.1 Acidobacteriota bacterium | reverse complement strand
TCCTCGACGTACTGGTCAAGGCCTGAAGCTTTGCTTCAGGTTACCTAACGCGAAGCGTTAGGCCGCCTCCGGGGCCCTCGGTCGCAATCCTTGCATCCACGCCCATCTACACCCCCTCGCTACAAACCTTCATGAATAATCCGGGTTAAGAGGGCGGCCAAACAGAACTGAATTAAAATGCTATCCCAAACATCCCGCCGATTTCAATGGAGTTGTTTGCGGGCTCTATGAACGCCAATTCCTCTTCTTCATAGTATAGATAGGCCCAATCGGAATCTTCAATATTCCAATATTTTATATAGGGACCGAAAACGAAGTCCGGCCGGCCCATTTCCTTGATGAATTTTCCGGATGCCCGTATTCCCCAGCCGTCATCCTGATCGTTGATTATGGCAGGGCTGCCGCCGAACAGAATGCCCAGGTCGCTTTCCTGACAACCCTTCCAGAAGAGAGCGTATTCCCCCGTCACAACAAGCGCCCACCCGTAGTTTAAATAGTTGGCGCTTTCGAAACCGATCGGGCTGTAAAAGTAATTCGATCTCCGGTCATAGCCTAAATGTCCGACGTTGGTGACCTTTCCGCCCATCCCGTCAAACAGGTACCTGTATCCGAAGCCCGTATACGGCGTTAAATACCATTTATCCGAAGCTTCGAAGGTATAACCGACCAGGGCCCTGGCTTCTCCAATGTAATCCCTGATTCTTTTTGTTTCGCCCGATACAGGCGACGAGTAGCTGACTCCGGCAAATCCATATCTGCCTTCAAGCCGGATCATAAAATCCGCCGGGCGCAGCGTATAGCTGCCGTACGCGCTCAATGTAACGCCCTCTTCCTGCATAAAATCGGGCTCTTCATAACGGATATACGATGAATCCAGGCCGAACTCCAGTCCCGATTTCAGAACAGTGTCGCGCTTGGATTGAATCAGCGGCAGTTTGGCCACATCGGGCGCCGGTTGTGAAAGTTCAGGGGATTGTGTTGCGGCGGGTGCCTTTCGGGGCAAAAACTTTCCCTGCGTCTCGAACGCCGGAACGGGTTTTTCGGGAACACGGGCGTTTTCAACCAATCGAATATTCTCTGCATTCACATAGGCAAACAGGCGTATTCCCAACTGGACCTTTACAAACCCTTCTTCCGTCCCAACAACGGGCAGGGTCCTTCCACAGGCCAGGTGTTCGACGACTATTATACTGTCCGGTTTTTCCCAGGCTGAAATTCCGTGTCTCCCGTTGCATTCAATAATGCCCATTGTCTGGGCAAGCCCGGAAGAAAGGAAAAATACAGAAAATAAAACGGACAATAATGTTTTCATAATATTCCCCTTTAAAGGCACAACGCGCGCTTCATTGTTTATCGGACTATCGGGGATTGCGGATTAACTTTTGGATGAGGCGGGACCCGCCTTTACCCTGAAGTGCGGCAATAAAGGCACTCGGGGAGAACCGAAGAAAAGGAAGATGGATCGGCACGATAGAAGAAAATTAAATCCTGGAATTCTTTTACGGCCTAAAAGAATTAACGTGAATTATTCAAATGTGATTTTTTCGCAGGCCCAATCCCCGGCGCCTATATACCGGATAGTGCACTTGTAGTTGGATCTTTGCCAATTTCCAAAGGTGTTCAGGGAGTCCAGGAAGCCGGTAACATAATAGCGATGCCGGCCAAGATATTTAACCATCACCCCATGCGTCGACCTATCCGGAAACTTCGCCGACGAAGGCCTGAGAAGCCGTTCTGCTACAAAATCCTGCGCCGAAAGGTATGCCGTGGATTTGTCCACGGAGGCGTCTCGAATTATATCGGCAAGAACAAAAAACGCTGTCAGAACCATACACCCGATCCATAGCCTTTTTAGAAATAATTGCTTCATCGGAGGAGCCGGAATATATAATCTTTGTTTATACAGGCTGTAATTTGTCAGCAAGGCAAATTTTCTCCAATTTTCGGACACATACCCTATAGGTTTGATACCATCGAAAAGCTGTTTATCGGGGGATTCATTAATTTTCCGGCAAGACTGCTGAAGAAACAGTGATTGTAATCACCTAAAGAAGGAATACTAATCCGGACCGTCCGGGGCCCTACGGATTCCTAATGAAGGCACGAGTTTTAATCCTGAAATTTACCTGATACGGGAATTGGTGAGGATATCCCTACAGGGCAAACGGATCGGTAAAGACGGGTATTTCTTTAGCAGGACTTGTTATTTTATTCCATTTTTATGACGCCACACTTTCATCCACTTTCTTTATCGAATGACGCGGGCCTCTTGCATAAAAAATGGATAACAGCTCTTTCAACTCGAACATATTCCGGATTACGAATTCGAGCAGCTTCTCGGGATCGCCGTCGAAAACATTATCGACCAAATACGTCAGGTGGTTGGCTATCGCCTGCCGGCGCGATAAAAGGGGGATGTAACAATAGGCTTTGCCCTTTTCCGTACTGACAAGCGCACCCTTCTTCTCAAGTCTTCTCATTTCGGAGCTGATCGTGGAATAGGATAATTTTCTTTTTCGGGATACGGCATTATATACATCCCTGACGGTAGCTTCCTTACTGGCCCAGATCACATCCATAATCTTTAGTTCATGTTTTGTGAGAATTAGCGAATTTAAATCTTTTTTCATACAAACCTCTTATGAACCGACAGCCAAAAACATTCCCACTGAAAGGACTTGGAATCAGCATAGCAATATTAAGGAGTACTAACCAATTCGGTTTTAGATAATTCCTATAAACCGAATTCGCCGAATGATTTACCCCTTCATTTTTTCAGGATTATTTCTTCATCCGGCAAATCAAAAGGCGGCAAATGGATCTTTCAAAATTCGGGCTGGATTTCACAAGTGAATGGTACGCCTGGCAGGGTTCGAACCTGCGACCTTCGGTTCCGGAGACCGACGCTCTAGTCCAGCTGAGCTACAGGCGCATGCATTGAAAATACATGATTTAACTGAAAATTCCAATCCATAAAACGATCCTTACACAGCAGAAAGCAGAAGCTTCGGGAGATTCCGCATTCCAATACCTTCAGAACAGCATAATTCCCTCAGATTTTAGTATTTTGATTCCGATAGGCAAATTATCGATTGTGCAGTTACAGTCTTCTTCAAATTAATTTATAGGTGTAATTTAGCCGATGGAAATCTGGTGAAGTATTTTCAACAAACGATCTTTGAATGGAATAGCGATAAATTTTTATGAAAAAACAGTCAGACGCATTGCAAGGCGAAAACGCCCGTTTACAGGCCGAAAACGAAAACCTGAAAAAATCCCTGCAGCAAAGCCAACAGCGTTTTTTCCAACTCTTTCACGCATCCCCCAACCCGATCACGATCAACACATTAAAAGAGGGACGGATTATCGATCTGAACGATGCTTACGCCCGTATCGGCGGTTTCAAGCGTGAAGAGCTGATCGGGCGCAGTTCCCTAGAGTTGGGATTATGGGCGGATCCCAGGCAGAGAGACATCCTTCTTCGAGAATTACAGGAAAGAGGCAAGGTTCATAATTTCGAAGTGGATGTCCTCACAAAGGCCAATGAAACCCGAAAGCTCCTGTTGTCCGTCAATCCGATAGACATGGACATCGAGCCCTGCCTGCTGATCATGGCCATCGATCTGACTGAAATAATGCAGCGGGCGGATGCCCTTATAAAATCGGAAGAGAAATATCGAAAGCTTGTCGAGAATTCCCTGCAGGGATTGTCTATTTATCAGGATAAAGGGCTTGTATTCTGCAATAAAACGCATGCCGACATCTTTGGATACTCCATTGAGGAACTGCTGGCGTCTATTGAAGCTACAAATCTGATACATCCCGAAGACAGGGATCTGGTACTGAACCGCTATAGCGATCTAATAGCGGGGAAACCGACTCCCGCTCACTACGAGCACCGTATTATCAGAAAGGACGGCGAAGTGCGTTGGCTGGAAATAAATGCCAGCCTGATTGAGTTCAACGGGAAACCCGCGGTCCAGGTCGCCGACATGGACGTCACAGAGCGAAAAAGCGCGGAAAAAGTGCTCCGCGAAAGCGAAGAGCAGTTCCGGTTGATCGCCGAAACCATCGATGAAGTCGTCTGGATATACGACCCGGTTAAGGATAAAGTGGTTTATGTCAGCCCGACGCACGATCGCATTTACGGCTACTCCAGGGAAATCCTTCAAAAAAAGCAAAGCTCCTTTTTCGATTACGTTCATCCCGACGATTGCCAGAAGGCAATCGCAGCAGTCGAAGAAATGAAATCGGGACAACCCCTGGATAATGAATTCCGTATAATCCGGCCGGACGGATCCGTGAGATTTATCTGGGACCGCAGTTTCCCTATTAAAGACGAGAAAGGCCAAATCAAACGATTTATCGGCGTCGCGCAGGATGTGACGACATGGCGGCGATCCGAGGAAGCCCTCAAGGAGTCGACGGATTACCTGGACCAGATTATCAACTGCATCAGCGATCCTGTTTTCGTCAAGGACTACCAACACAAGCTGGTGCTTGTCAACGAAGCCATGAGCAAATTTATAGGTATTCCGCGTGAGAAAATGCTGGGAAAAACAGGCTTTGAACTGGTGTCCGAAAAGTACGTCGAATCGTTGCTTGAGCAGGAAGCCGTCGTTTTACGGACCGGGAATGAAAACGTAACCCAGGACACACTTCCCGACGCCGACGGCAACAACCACATTCTCATGACCAAGAAAACTCTCCTTACGAAAAAAAGCGGAGAGAAACAGATTGTGGGAGTTGTGCGGGACATCACCGAATATAAGAGGCTTGAAGCGCAGTTCCTGCACGCACAGAAGATGGAAGCCATAGGGGCCCTGGCCGGAGGCGTGGCGCACGACTTCAACAACCTGCTGACAGTCATTACAGGGTATGTTGACTTGCTGAAACAGGATCACGGTCATGTGGATTCAAGCAAAAAAGATCTGGAGCAGATTGAAAGAGCCGTCCAGCACGCGACTTCCCTGACCTCCCAGCTGCTGGCATTCAGCCGCAAGCAGATATTGAACCCGAGGGTGCTCGATCTGAATGCAATAATCTCGGACATGAACCCGATGATCCGCAGGCTGATCAGCGAAAATATTGAATACGAGACCACCCTGACCCCGGAACCGGGAGCGATAAAGGCCGATCCGATGCAGATCCAGCAGATCGTCATGAACCTTGTGGTCAATGCCCGGGACGCGATGCCGGGGGGAGGCAGATTGACTATTGCAACGACGAACGTTGAAATCGATAAAGCGTTCGTCGAAAAGAACTCGGATGCCGAAACAGGGCGGTATGTCCTGCTTACGATCAGCGACAACGGCATCGGTATGGATCCGCAAACCCGCTCCCGAATATTCGAACCGTTCTTTACGACAAAGGAAACCGGCAAGGGAACAGGGCTCGGTCTTTCAACCGTTTACGGCATAGTCCAACAGAGCGGCGGATATATCCAGATCGACAGCGAATACAAGAAAGGGACTAGCTGCAGAATTTACCTGCCGGTTGCCGAAGCCGCGGCCGTAGATCCTGAGAGCAAAAAGAATGCGTTTCTTCCAGGCGACGGGAAAGAAACCATCCTTGTGGTAGAAGACGAACCGTCGGTAAGAATTCTGACCGGCAGAATTCTTCGCCGGTGCGGATATCACGTCCTTGAGGCGGAAAACGGCGAGAAAGCCCTGGATCTTGTCCGAAACTGTTCGGAGGACATCCACCTCATATTGACGGACGCCATCATGCCGGGCATGAACGGAAAGGAACTGGTCACGCAGATTCACTCCGTAAGACCCGGCATCAGGGTGCTTTATGTTTCGGGCTATATGGATGATACGATCGTGAAACAGGGGATACTGAATTCAAGCATCGCATTTCTGCAGAAGCCTTTTACGGCCAACGATCTGATCCGTAAAGTCCAGGACGCCATTCGCGCCTGACCCTGCGCCCTTCCGCGTTACAGACGGCGGCAAGAGGGGATCAGTCTGAGGAGGAAGGCCGGAGACTACGAACTTGAATCCGGCTCATGGGATAATTTTTCTTTTGCCAGGCTTTGACGCCCCCCACCATAGCCTTGCTGTTGTAAAAGCCCTTATCCTGATAAATGACCGCCAGCCTGGCGGATGTGGATTCCTTATTTCACGAACAGTAAATAATAATCTCCTGTTCTTTTGACAGGGACGGAAGCCTCTCTTCGAATTCCCTTCGCGTCAGCGCGCCTTCCAGAAGGAGTCCCACACATCTCTTATCGTTGTATGCACAGACAAGGAAAGCTTCATCCGCCTGGACCTTCAACCTTGCTTCTTCGACAGAAATCCGTTCAACAGCGGCATGCCTTTCTTCGTTGCCGTCGAAAGAGCCGGCCGTCGGAACGGCGATAACAAGCGTCAAAAAGCACAACAGCGCTGTGTATAAACTCAATTTACGCATCACGGAATCCCTGTCATTATCTCTTTTTAATGATGCCACGCGAAACAAACGGGTCAAGGCGCAATATATAAACGGAATACCCTGGTTGAAAATGGATTCAGTCCGGATGAATCGAGCAAAGCGGGTTTAACCGCAACAAGGTCTCAAGTCAGCCCGGCCTCCGGCGTCGCTATTCGCGAAACCGGATTGAACAATCTGTAACACATGAAATTACCTGTCACGATGATTTTTAGAGAATTTTCAATTGGACGTCGTCGTCCTTGAAGTGCGACAACTCCCGGGTAATCTTATTTCTTCACCTTCAACCCGAATCCCGCGGCCTGCTTTTTCATTCTTTCCGTCATGCCGTCGCAGATCGTATCGCAGATTTGGTAAATCATCGGATCGGCAATCGAATAGTAGGCCGCAGTGCCCTGGGCTCTTCTCGAAAGAACTCCTGCGTTAAGCAGCATTTTCAGATGCTTGCTGATATTGGCCTGGCTGGTTTTTATGGACTGCGCCAGTTCGCCCACCGACATCTCTTGTTCTTCCAGCAGCCGCAACACCTTCAAACGGGTAGCCTCTCCAAGGGAACGAAATAACAGCGCAACAGTTTCCAGAGCTTCATCGGTGAGTTTCACTTTTCCAAATCCCATAACCGCCTCCATAATTAGTGCTTGACAATATAACTATATAGTTATTAAATATTCAAGCGAATTATTGATTAAGAAGAAGCCGGATTTTCACGGATAATGAACGGATCGACCGAATACATAAGAGTTGCAAGAATGCGAAATATCACGCATATCCGCTTATTCCGACTTTTTAGTTATAAATTCTGCTGCTGGATGCGCGGCAATACTCCCATCCAGTTTGGATCCAGGCAAAAAGAAGAGGATACCCTATGAATAAAGGACTTAAGCTATTGGCTTTAATTTTGAGTCTATCCCTTTGCACCTCGGCGGCGCTTCTCCCGGGAGCCGGAGGCAGTGAAACCAAAGGCAAGTACTACTTCAAGAAAACATGCAAATCCTGCCATGTAAAGGACGGCGACGGTGGAGAAGTAACCCCGATAAGCAAAACCACGGCTCAGTGGACGGCCTACTTCGACGCCGGCAGTCATCAAGCCGGAAAAGCCAAGCTGACCGGGATAATGGATGAAAAAAAGCTGTTGGACGTATTGACCTATCTCGAAGCCCATGCTTCGGATTCCCCACAACCTGAAACCTGCGGGGATTAACGAAATTCAAACCGAAACCGGTCGCACGTGAGTCGAGACATCAGCTATCCGTGATGTCTTAGATTAATAAGGTCTGAATTAAGAATACACCGAACGAATCGAACCGCCCCCCGGTTCGAAAGCGGCCAAATAACCGACACACAAATCCTTATTAAGGAGGTTTATGAGAAACGTTCTCATTATCCTATGCATGTTCGCCGTCATCCTGTTCCCGGCGGCTGCCGGTGCGCAAACAAATGAGGAACTGAAGACTCAGATCGAAGAGCTCAAAGAACAGGTCAAGACTCTGGAAGAAAAGGTTCAAACCAACCAAGAGGAGGCGACCGAGTCAAAAAAGCGTCTCAATGACGTCGAAAGAAAGACGGCCGGCGATAAAATCGACTGGGGCGCCGACATGCGGGTCCGCCTGGACCACGTGCGATGGCACATCAATCCCTACCGGCAGTACATGGGAATGGAAACACCGCCGGTTGCGGTGCCGGGCCATGACCTGGAAAACACGGCTCAGTACTCCGTCCGGCTCCGCCTGCGCATGAACGCGGAAATCAATGATAACCTCAGTTTCATGGGGCGCCTGAGCATGTACAAATTATACGGCGGATCCGACGTCCCCGTTTTTAACGGTTTTCCCAGCACCGTTCTGGATTCCTTCAACGGCAGCCGCATCCCCAGCAACGAAGTGCTGCGTGTGGAGCGTGCCCTGCTGAAATGGCAAATCCCGAATACCCCCCTGAACGTGGCCTTCGGTCGCATGAACTCGAGTGACGGCCCGCCCCTGGAGCTTCGAGAGGGAACCGAACGCCAGGGCACGCCGATGGGCATAATGGTCAATGCCGAGGTCGACGGCGTGCATGTCGACTTAGACCTGGGCACACTGGGATTCCCTGAAGGCACAACGATCGGCTTCTGCGGCGGCATCGGTTACGAATCAGGCTTCGGCGGCGGCGGCCAGGTCAAAAACAACTATACGCTCACTCCATTCGGTCTGGGCTCCATAAACGGCATGGAAGACAGCCGGGTTGCCGGTTTCATTTACGATATGCCCCTGCTGTTTATGCTCGGCGAATCGGTCCACGATGCCCGCTTTATGTTCGGGTATAACCGTTTTACCAACATGACGGATATCCCCTACGGTACGCTGATCAACTTCCCCATGCCGGGAATGAATGCGAATCCTCCCGCCGCGCAGTACGTTACAGCAACAGACAACCTCGGGAATATGGATCAATTGGGCATCACCTGGCAGCACAAGATTAACGACTTTCTCCATTACTTCACAAGCTACGGATACATCAAGTCGGACCCCAACGGTAAGGTAAGTCAGTACGGTTTCGGCGGCCTGCTGGGTGACCCCGACAATAGCCAGAGCGGATGGGCTATTTACACCGGGGCGAAAATAACCCCGATCAACGTCCTTTCCCTGGGATTCGAGTATAACCACGGATCCGAGCGCTGGTTCAACTATACGCCGGCAACCGGAGAGCCGAGTGAAAAGCTGGCGGCCCGCGGGAACGTCTACGAAGTCTACGGGCACTGGGATTTCGCCAAAAACCTGTCCCTGAAAACCGGCTACATCCACTACGACTACTCCACCGCCTTCAGCGGCTGGCACATCGCTCCGGGAGACCTGGCATACTTCAGCCTTGATAATCCCGAAGCGGTCAACTTCTATCCCTTCCCCAAAACGGTGAAGAATTTTTACTTCATGGTTGAAACAAGTTTCTAATGTGCAAAAGGCCGGGAACGTATTCCCGGCCTTTTCTTCCTCCCAGAGGTGAGCCATGGCCGACAGTAAGATAAACCGCAGGAATTTCTTCAGACTCGGAACCCAGAGCGCCCTGGGCGCCACCTTAGCCATACAGGCGGCCTGCCTGAAATCGCCTGAGTCCGTTAAAGCACCGGGAAACACGCGCGCGGAAATTCCCACAACCTGCGAGCTTTGCCCGAACAAGTGCTCCGTCATCGCCGTCGTCGAAAACGGCCGTATCAAAAAGCTCAATCCCAATACG
>JAFGTD010000057.1 GCA_016934295.1 Acidobacteriota bacterium | reverse complement strand
CGAGCAGATTGTCGCGGAATTCGGGCTGGCGGACAGAAACGGCATCGGGATCGATCTCGGCAGCGGTCCGGGCGACCTGATTATCGAACTGTGCCGGCGCACCGAAAACATGCACTGGATCAATGCCGATATCAATCCCCGGTTCTTCCCGGAATTCATGCGAAGGGCGAGTGATGTAGGTTTCGAGCAGCGCGTGAGTGCCATATACGCCGACGCCGTCGCCCTGCCCTTCCGGGACAATTACGCCGACGTCCTGGTGTCCCGGGGATCCTTCCAGTTCTGGGGCAACCTTAAAACCGCCATCGCCGAAATAGTCCGGGTGCTGAAACCGGGAGGCGCCGCCTTTATCGGCCGGGGATTTTCGGACAACCTGCCCGTGGAGATCGCCCGGCAGATCCGCGCCGGGCAGAAAGAACGGGATTTCGACCTGAGTTATGATGTAGAAGCCGGCGCGCGGCAAATGGAAAACATTGTAAAAAGCCTCGGCATAGAAGATTACAAAATTCGAATACCCCGTCCGGAAGGCGATGACGACATCAAATACGGCATATGGCTGGAGTTTCACAAGCCTGCCAATTAATCTACTTGACGACAACATCCTTGGAGTGTGGGAGCTTGCTCCCGCCTTCGTTAATTCCACGTCTAATCAAGGCGGCAGCAAGCTGCCGCACTCCAAGGATGTTCCGTTAGTGAACTATTCCTGACACTATTGCATCCAAATCACAGACAGCTTCCTGTTAAAAATTGGATAATCCTGTTAGCATGCAGGATATTCACGATTAGCCTGGAATAGGTTCATCCAGGCAGTGCAAACGGCGTCCATCACAACCATGTGTGGGGGAATGCCCATGATCCGATATCTATCCTTTGCAGTATTGCTTCTGTGCATACCGGCGGAGGCGCAAGCCCAGGAAACTGAACCGACCGGAGATGCAGCCGGCTCTAAAATATTTCGGGTCGAGGTCGAGGAGGTAAGGATTGATGCGGTTGTCGTGGACGGGAAACGGAGGGTGGTTCCCGATATGACCGCAGATGACTTTGAGATTTATCAGGACGGCAAGCGGCAGGAAATAACGTCATGCAGTTTTGTTGACAATCAGCCATCCCGACCGCCCCCCCCAACCGTTCCAACCTGGGAGGGCGTCGGGCGAACCATAGCATTTATTGTGGATGATAATATGATGTCAAGGGAACAAATCCACTTTGCGGCCGAGTCCATGCAAAAGTTTGTTGAGACGCAGATGCAGCCGGGCGACCTGGTTGCTATTTTCCGTGGAAGCGCGGATCAGGCCCGCAATATGATTTTTACCCCGGACAGGCAGCTTCTGCAGGCTGTGATAGAGGATCTGCGCAACCGTTCCTATATTAGAAAATATGAAGGACGTTTAACTTTTCCGTGGGGGAGTTACCCAATACCGGCTTACCCGCCGATGCTGTATTACATCCAGGCGATGAAGGACCTGCCGGGCCGCAAGCACCTGTTGTGGATTACAAATCGGCCTAACCTGCCCAGCCCTGAAACAGAACTTATGTCCATTATCCGTGAAATACGGGAAGACTGGGAGCGTCTGGCGGATGCCGCCCTGCGCGCCGGAGTGGTTATCCACACATTGGACATCAGGGGACTGGAAGTCGAGAATAGCCGTACGCGCTATATTTATAAGCAGATTGGTAGGGAGTGGATCGCCATACCGCTCGACCTCTCACCAATCTCAATTAAACGTTCCCAAAATCCGATCCCTTTATCGGAAAAAACCGGGGGGCTTTTTCTCCAGGATTCCAACTGGTTTTTAAATGGCATCGGCGATGCAAATAAGTATCTGGAGGGATACTACCTCCTTACATATACCCCTCCCCAAGGCACCTTTAAATCGGAAGGGGAAGAGGTTTATCACCGGATTAAGATCAAGTCGAAACGCTCGGGAACGGAGGTTCACTACCGGGACGGATTCTTTGGAAAGCCGGAGGATGCGTACGATCCGGCAGATTCCGGGGATCCGCTGATGAAGGCGATGTTTTCCCCCTTCCGTTATAACAGTCTGTCGTTCAACCTGTCGGCCGGCTATCTCCAGAATATAGATAAAAGCTACATGGTCCGCGCCTGGGTGCATTTGGACGGACGACAGCTGGGCATTAAGGATGAAGCGGGGGGCGGCCGGTTTGTTTCCGTGGAGGCGTTCGTGGCGATGACGGATGTCAATAACCGGATCCATAACTCCGGGAAAATGCCCCGCACAATTCGTGTCAACAACGAAGATATTCAATGGCTTCATGAACACGGGCTCAGATTTTCCGTTGCCGTTCCTGTTGGCGATCCCGGCCGCTATTATGTCCGCTTAGCCTTAAAAGACGCCAATTCAGGCAAAATCGGCTCCGCGTATCAGTATGTGGAGATCCCGGATTTAAATGACGGCCGGCTGGCGCTTTCGGATCTGTTTGTCGTCAACGGGCTGGATGATACCCGATGGATTCCGGATGGAACGGCCGGAGAATCGGGAGGCGGTTCCGGTTCAGGGAATCAGGATGAAGCCGGGAGTCCGGCAGTCAGGCAATACCGCCCCGGGGAAAGCATCGAATATATGGCCGTGATCTACAATGCGACTATCAAAAAGGAATCACCGCCCGATCTGGAAACACGCGTAATGCTTTACCGGGATGGAAGCGAGGTTTTCAAAAGCAAGCCTGAAGCTGTAATCCTTGACGGTGTGGATGATTATAAAAGTATTCCCGTTAAAAAATTGTTCCGCCTGAATAAAACGATACAGCCCGGGTATTACGTATTGCAGCTTGAGGTAAAGGACAAAAAAGCAAAGAAAGCAGACAGCCTCGTTTCCGGAGTATTGGATTTTGAAGTGGCCCCTGAATAGCAACTTTTGAATCCTGAAAAAGGATGGAGAATGGATTCGCAAAGACAGCAGCGAGCCGCACCGGAAGACAGGGATTTTTCTGTTTCGTAAAAATCGTTGACCTGTTCCTGAACCTGCTACATCCAACTCAAAGAAAGCTCCCTGTAAAAAAATCGAAAATCCTGATAGAATTCAGGACATTCAAGATAAGTGAAGAAATCCGCGCAAAGAGACGGGCATAAAATAAAGCATTCGGCACAACCCGGCACGGGGGGATTGCACATGATCCGACAACTGTTCACTACAGTTTTGCTGCTTTGCACACTGGCGGGGGCACAAGCCCAGGAAACTGAAACGACAGGAGATGCTGACGGCCCCAAGATATTCCGAGTCGACGTAAACATCGTTCAGGTAGACGCTGTTGTGACGGACAAAGAGGGCCGTCCCGTCATCGACCTGACCGCCGAGGACTTCATCGTTCTTCAGGACGGGAAGCCCCAGGAAATCACCAACTTCTCACTAGTCCGTCTGCAGCCGCTCGTCATTCCCCGCTCCGCCATGCAAAAATCGCCCCAGGAATCCCGTGGAGCTTTGCTCCCGCCTCCGCAGACGCCGGTCCCCTTAACGCCCGAAGAGGTACGACGTGTGGTTGCCCTTGTAGTGGACGACCTGGGGCTCTCTTTTTCCAATATGGTACGGTCCCGCGAAGCCATCAGGAAATGGATCGATGAAGAGATGCAGCCGGGCGATCTGGTTGCCGTAATCACAACAGGTTTGGGTATGGGCGGCCTGCAACAGTTCACGGGCGACAGGCGGATACTCCATGAGGCGATTGACCGCCTTCACTTCAACATTCTCAGCCGTGTGGGAGGATCGGGGGCTTTTTCGGAAGAACGCATGAGAATGATCACGCTGGGAACTTTGGAAGCCATGCGATTTGCTCTAAAAGGCATGGGAAAACTGCCCGGCAGAAAAGGTCTCATGCTTTTCAGTGAAAATCTGATAATGAATTTCGACGACTACGATGAAGGGGACGCAGGCGCGGTATTTTCAATGAACCTGAGCGACTCCGTCAAGGACAAGATGGACCTTATGATTCAGGACGCCAACCGATCTGGAGTCGTCATCCACGTGATCGATCCGAGAGGCATTACCTGGGCTGCAGACCCGGATATACCGGTCAGCCTTTTGACGAAATCGCGGGAGGGTCTTACAGTGATGTCTCAACAGACCGGTGGGCTGTTTAACCCGTATCACAATTTCGTCGAGGTTGCGCTGCAGGAGGCGGCCAATGACGGCGAGATCTATTACCTGATCGGCTACCGACCCGATGCAAAAACCGCGGAGGAAATGCAAGAAAATACGAATAAGTATCACGAAATTAATGTCCGCGTAAAACGCCGCGGCCTGCAGGTGCGGTCCAGATCAGGATTCTTCAGTACAACCGAAGATCCCCCGTATGCACCTGCCCCACGGGCCGATGCGCTGGCTCAGGCAATGCTTTCCCCGCTTCAACACGAAGATTTGTCCGTCCATCTGACATCCGGCTATCTTTATGATCCAGCCGGGCAATACCTCCTGCGGGCCTGGGTACATCTGCCGGGGCGGCAACTGACCGTTCTCCGTGATAAAAATGGAGAGAACTATATTTCACTGGAAACCTATGCGGCCACAACCGGCTTCGACGGTCTGATCCGCGACTCGGACAGGATGGAGCATAAAATTCCCCTCAATACCCAGGACATTCTGTCGGTCCGGGAACACGGTCTCCGTTTTGCCGTCACCATCCCGGCCAAGGATCCCGGCGCCTACTTCGTCCGATTGGCCGTGAAAGATCAAGGGTCGGGCAAAATCGGCTCCGCCTACCAGTATGTAGAGATTCCCGATCTAAAGAAGGAAGGCTTGTCTCTATCAGATCTCTTTGCAGTCAGCAGGAATGAAGATATAAGGCTGATCATTTCTGAAAAAACAGGCGAGTCCGCGGAACAGTTTTACTCCACCGGACAGAATCGGGAAAGGAGCCCGGCCATCCGGCAGTATCATCCCGGCGAGAGTGTCGAATACCTGGCACTGATCTATAACGCGGAAACCCGCAATCAATTACCGCCCGAACTGGAAACCAAAACCATCCTGTACAGGGACGGCAACGAGATTTTCAGAAGCGAACCGGAAGCCGTCAACATCAGCGGTATCAGCGATCTTTCCAGGATTCCGCTTAAAAACAGACTGCGCCTGGGTAAGACAATGCCGCCGGGAGATTACATACTGCAGCTGCAGGTCCGGGACAGGCGGGGGAAACCGGAAACTGATATTGCCTCCCGGTCCCTGGATTTTCAGGTAACTCCCGAATTGGAACCTTCAAGCCTTGAAAAAGCCGAAACGTTCATTCGCCAAGGTAACGCAGCAAACATTGCAGGCAAAAATGAGGAAGCAGCCCAGGCATTCGCGGAAGCGGCCCGGCTGTACCGGCAGGAACTCCAGCTCAATCCCAATGATACAGTCCTATGGAAACAGGCGGGAACCGTGCACCATCTGGCCGGTGAAACGGACCAGGCCGTTGCCGCCTGTGAAGAGGCCGTTCGACTGGAGCCTGAGGACGCAGGATCCCACTATATGCTTGCCATCATCCGCGCAACGGTGGATGCGGAATCGTCAATCGGGGATTTTCGGGAAGCGATCCGGCTGAATCCTGAAAATGCGAAGTATCATTTCGACCTGGGACGCGCTCTGGCTCAAATAAATGACTTTGAGGGCTCGATAAAAGCCTTCAGAGAAGCATCCCGGCTGGAGCCCGAAGACGGTGAAAGCCATGCTTCCATGGGCAGAATCCTCGAGCAGATGGGAGAAGTGGACGAAGCCGTGGCAGAGTATCGTAGGGCACTCACACTGAATCTTTCGGCCGAGAGCGCCGATAGTGTGCGCAAGTTACTACAAAATGCACTGTCGGAAATTGAAGACCCGGAAAGAGAAAAGATCCGGGTGTATTACACGCTGAGAGCGAAGGAATGGCGGGCTGCCGTGAACCGGCATACCCCGGGAGAACCGGATGAAGCGGCGCGGGAGGTTGGAAGCTGGTCGGTCTATGAATTGAATCCCATTCTTTACCTTGCCGAAAATATCAAAGATGGGAAACTGAATTCCTATATTGACGGAAACATCCTGGGCATATTCAAAGACAGGCGGTATATCAACGAGAATATCGTTCCGCTTCTACATTTTCCGGACGACCCGAATAAACTGCTGAAAAAAGCGGCATTGCTGCACACCGATATTGCCATGTTCCAGCTGGATACCGGATACGCGCCTGAAGAAACACTGCGCTATTACGAACCGAGCTATACGAATTACATGACGGGAGGTTACGGCATTACCAATAGTACAGTCTCTGCCGAATATGGCAGTGGAAGCATCGAGTATCCCAGTGCCGTTGCCGGCACTACAACTATTTACAGGTATAATCGCCTGCAACCGCGCCCTTCATATCAAATCGACCGCAGCACGATCTCGGTTCAGGACGGGCGGGAAAACACCCGGGGCGACGAAAGTGTTCCGGACAAAGGGTGGCACTGGAGATATTCGCGTTCTCTTCTCGATCAAGTGACTCCCCGCGCTTCGGAAGACGCAATGGTCCGGAAATGGTATGTCGCCACGACGGCAAGGATGCTCTCAAGCCGTATCTTTAACCATGCAGAGGAAAATCTGGCATCCGCACTGGAGCTCTTTCCGTCCGATCCCCTACTGCTGTTCTACAAGGGCGCACTGCACGAAAAATTTGCTTCGCCCTCGTTTCAAAATGCCATTCCTCCGGACGGGATGGTTTACACTTTCGGCTCAGAAAAATCGGAACTGAAGCAGGCCCGGGAATATTTCCAGAAGGCGCTGAAAGCGGACCCCGACTTTGCCGAAGCTCGTCTGCATCTTGGACGCATAAGAGGACTTCTCGGCGACCATAAGGAAGCGTTGGAGGAACTGCGGAAAGCGGCCCGCTCCCTCACAGATGCGCAGCTTCTATATTACTGCTCCCTCTATCTGGGAAATGAACTGGCTTCCCTGAATCGCCTAACGGAAGCCCGCGAACAGTATGAAATTGCTGCAAAGCTTTATCCCGGGGCCCAGTCCCCCCTGCTGGGATTAAGCCAGCTTGCACTTAAAACCGGTGATTATGAAAATGCTTTAGGCTATGGAAGGAAAATCTTCAATCTGCCGGTCAAAGAGGACATATCTGAAGACCCCTGGTGGACCTACGATGTCTCAACGGCCCTTAACGCACCTACTCTGATTTCTGAAATGTATGAGGCATCCGGAGGCCTCTCTCCGGCAAATTCAAAGCCCTGATGCAGGCAGAACCTCGGATTTTTATCAGTGGCAAAAATATCCTTGAACCATTCCATACGATATCGCATCAAAATTACAGAACAGATTCCGTAGGATTTTCTTATTTCATATCAGGATGCAGTATATTCTAATGCAGCTGGAATCCGGCAGGCATCAGCAAGCGTAAAAAGCATTCAACGCAATTCTATGATTTGGGGAATGCTTATGTTCCGACAATTATTTCCCGCAGTTTTGATGTTCAGCACGCTGGCATGGGCTCAAGACCAGGAATCCCGGACAACACAGGATTCCGCCGAAAACAAAGTTTTCCGCGTTGATGTAAACATCGTCCAGGTGGATGCCGTCGTTACGGATAAAGAGGGCCGTCCGGTAACGGACCTGACTGCCGAAGACTTCATTATTCTGCAGGACGGTAAACGTCAGGAAATCACCAATTTTTCTCTCGTCAGGCTGAAAGATCCCATCGTCCCCCGCTCCGCCGTGCAAAAACCGCCCTCGGAAACACTGGAGACTTCCCTCTCCCCGCCACTGCCGCCGATCCGGTTAAAGAAAAACGAGATTCGACGGGTCATTGTCCTGGTTGTGGATGACCTGGGGCTTTCTTTCTCCAACATGGTACGGTCCCGGGAAGCAATCAGGAAGTGGGTCGATGAAGAGATGCAGCCGGGAGATCTGGCGGCCGTCGTGACAACCGGATCTGGGATGGGCGGCCTGCAGCAGTTTACGGGCGACAAAAAAATCCTTTATAACGCGATCGACCGCATTCGCTTCAATGTTCTCAGCCGTGTCGGATCCTCAAGCTTCCGGTCTGTGAGCGATGAAACGAAAGACCTGGCGACCCCCCCACCGCAGGAAATAATCAGAAGGCTGCTGGGAACCCTGGAAGCCGTGCGATATGTTCTAAACGGCATGGGAATCTTTCCCGGCAGAAAAAGCCTCATGCTTTTCAGCGAACACCTGAGGATCCATTTCGATGACGGCGGGATTATGGACATGAGCCTGAGCGATCTCGTCAAGGACAAGTTGGATCAGGTGATCCAGGACACCAACCGAGCAGGGGCCGTCATCTACACAATCGATCCACGGGGAGCCGTATGGACGGAAATTACGGTGGAAGACACACTGTCGCTCGTAAACGATTCCGACCCAACGGTGAGAATGGACCCCTTACCCGACCAAGATGACACATCTAATGTACTTCGGAAAATGAAAGAAATTTCTGAAGGACGCCAGGCGGAATGGCTTAAGTCCCTGGAAGGCCTTTCCATATTGCCGAAGGTTACAGGGGGGCTGTTTATCAATTATCATAATTGGGTCGAGGTTGCGCTGCAGGAGGCTGCCAGGGACGGCGAAATCTATTACCTGATCGGCTACCAGCCCGACGCGGAAACCATCACGGAAATGCAGGAAGGCAAGCCCAAACATCACAGCCTGGAGGTCCGTGTGAAACGGCCCGGCCTCGAGGTGCGGTCCCGCTCCGGTTTCTTCAGTACTACCGAAACCCCGTATCCGCCTGCCCCATCCGGCGATATGCTGACGCAGGCAATGCTCTCCCCGCTTCAATACGACGAGCTGACGGTTCATCTGGCATCAGGTTATCTTTACGATCCAGCCGGGCAATATCTGCTGCGAGCCTGGGTGCATTTGCCTGGGCGTCAACTGACCGTTCTCCGCGACCAAAACGGAGAGAATTATGTCTCCCTGGAAACCTATGCGGCCACAACCGGCTTCGACGGGCTAATCCGTGACTCTGACAGGATGGAACACAAAATTCCACTTAATACCCAGGACATTCTATCGGTGCGGGAACAGGGGCTCCGGTTTTCCGTCACCATTCCGGCTAAGGATCCGGGCGCTTACTTTGTCCGGCTG
>JAFGTD010000056.1 GCA_016934295.1 Acidobacteriota bacterium | reverse complement strand
TTTTCTCGAAGCTGGGAGAACGGCTTGTCCGCACACTTTCTAAAGTCGATCAGGAAGGCTTCCTGTATCGGACCGATATGCGGCTCCGGCCCCATGGATCGAACGGACCTCTGGTTCCGACTATCGACAGCCTGGTGAATTATTACGAATCCTGGAGCGAACCCTGGGAAAGACAGGCGCTGATCAAGGCCCGCTTCATAGCAGGATGTGAAAAAGTCGGGAATCGTTTTCAGAGTTTTGTACAGACGTTTACCCTGTCCAGGCAATTGGAGGAAGCCGCGCTTGAAGATGTCAAGCGTGTTAAACATATCGCAGAAAATCAGTATGCCGTCGATTCCGGCATTCACCTCAAACAGGGCCCGGGGGGAATTCGGGATATCGAGTTTTATGTACAGTTTTCCCAACTGACGATAGGCTGGAGGCATCCCGAGGTCCGCCTGCAGAATACCCTGGAAACAATCGAAGCTCTGGGACGGATGAAAGTGCTTCTGGAAGGCGAAGAAAGCATCCTGTCCCTTGCGTATATATTCCTTCGGATTGTGGAACATCGATTGCAACTTCAGGCCTTGACGCCGCAGGCCATCCTGCCGGATTCCGCCGAGGAAATCGAACTTATCGCGGAAGGACTGGGATTCGGGGAGCAATCCGAAACCCCCGGAAAAGATTTTCTGAAGGTGTTGACACATTACCGGTCCCGCGTCCGCGATATCCTGGAAAGAGTTTATCTGGCGCCCGGGTACCTGAGGCTCCACCAACGGGAGGAAGAACTGGCTCAGCTTTTGAGCGATCGTATGCCCAAGGAGCGCGTGCACGAGCTGCTGTCGCAATATGGATTCAAGGATATCGACAAGGCATGGCAGAACATCCGGCTGCTCGGTCTCGGGCCTGAAGGCCGTCTTCTGCCGCCCGCAGACCGGCGGGCTTTTCTGGAATTTGCGTTTCCGATGCTGGAAGTGCTGGGAGAGACGGTTGATCCCGACCAGGCTCTCCATAATCTTGAAGACTTTGCAACCGCTACCGGGAACCGCATCTCTTTTCTGCGCACGCTTGCATCGCGCAGGCCCCACCTTTCCCGCCTGACGAACCTCCTTGCGCTCAGCAATCGCTGCCGACAGATTTTAAGTCGCCATCCCGAATATTTTGACGGTCTGGCTCGCGGGTACTATCTTCATGAGGGACGGCGGGAAGCTGAAATATTTGCTGAATTGATGAACAGGGTAGGGGAGTCTCCGCGTGATGTGAAACGGGAGGACGTTCTCAGAAAATACAGAAAGCGTGAAATGGTCCGGATCGCCTATCGGGATCTGGCCGGTCTTGCGGATTCCCTGGAGGTAAGCCGGGAGTTGAGCGATCTCGCAACCGCCTGTCTCAAGGCAGCGGTTGACTGGACCCGGCTGCCGCAGCTCGATCCTTCGGATTACAGACAGGAGCGCTTACATCTGGTGGCCATGGGGAAATTGGGTTCCCGGCAATTGCACTATGCATCGGATCTGGATCTCATCTTTCTTTATGATCCCATTCCCGGGGCGGATCCGGAGACAAGAGCGCATTATCAGAGGTACCAGGAGGAAAGGGTGGAACAGTTTCTGGAACTGTTCGCCGGTGTAACGCCGGAAGGATTGGCCTACGAGATCGATCTGCGGCTTCGCCCGGAAGGAGCCTCCGGCATATTAGTGCGTTCCTGGGAAAGTTTCTTTGAATACGCGGGGCAATATATGCAGCCCTGGGAACGAATGGCGCTTGTTCGGTCGAGAATACTGGATGAATCGTCAGAGGCTCTGAAGCGGTGGGATGAATTCCTGGCGGCCGTTGTTTACGAATATGACTGGAGTGAAGAGGCTTACGAGTCCATCCGGCATGTCAAGAAAAGGATCGAGCGGGAGAAAAGCAGGGAGACGAAAACCAATCTCGATTTTAAATACGGGAAGGGCGGAATCGCCGATATTGAATTTTTAATACAGTTCCTTCAGATCAAACACGGGAAACGGCACAAAAACGTTCGGGCAACCGGTCTGCAGGAGGCCCTGCTGGCTCTGCATGAGAATGGGATTCTGAGAGGGGAAGAGAAGGATAAACTGCTGGAGGCGCACCGGTTTGAACGCCTGGTTGAAAACCGGTACCAGTTGATGGAAGAGTGGGCGTCCCGGGAGCTGTCCCGCGAATCTCCGGTACTGGTTCGGCTTGCAGGCAGCCTTGGGTACAGGGGCGATGCCGCTGCAGCGCGTAAATCCTTCGTTTCGGATTGGGACGATACAGCGCGAACGGTTCGTGAATTAGTGGAAAAATATTTTTATTGAAAACGTTCACCGTTCACCGTTCAAGGTTTCCCGTTTGAACTGGTATCTGGAAGGATCTTCGGGGAACAGGATACATTCCGGTATCCGGGATGCATCGAGCAAACCGTTCCATCCGTTTGATTAAATGAATATAAGGGAGTGGCCATGATGCCGATCGATTCAACAAAAAAAGTATTGGAAATTGCCAAACAGGAACGGGTCCGGTTTTTACGGCTTCAGTTTACGGATATTCTGGGATCGATTAAAAACGTGGAAATTCCGGAACACCAGTTCGAGCATGCACTGGACGGAAATGTTGTATTCGACGGCTCGGCTATCGGAGGATTTTTCCGTCTGGAAGAATCGGACATGATTCTCTGGCCCGATCCCTCGACATTCCGTGTTTTCCCCTGGGAAGACCGTCGCGGAAAGGTCGCGCGCATGATTTGCGATGTCCGTCTTCCGGACGGATCGCCGTTTCCCGGATGCCCCAGAACCGCCTTGAAGCAGGTTGTGAAACAGGCTGAGGATGAAGGATTCAAACTGATGGTCGGAACGGAAGTGGAATTTTTCCTCTTTCTGCGCGGAGCCGACGGCAAGGCGACAAGCATTACGCACGATGCCGGGGGGTATTTCGATCTCGCACCCAACGACCGGGGCGAGGAAGCCCGCCGGGACATGGTTTCAGCGATGGAACGGGTCGGATTTCGCGTCGAAGGCGCGCATCATGAAGTGGCTCCGGGGCAGCACGAGATCGATTTCAAGCCGGTCGATGCGGTTGAGGCCGGGGACAATATCATTACCTGCCGTTTCCTGGTCAGGAAAATAGCCATGGACAACGAACTCCACGCCACGTTCATGCCCAAACCTTTTTTCGGCCAGAACGGTTCCGGGCTGCATTTTTACCAGGCGCTGTTTAAAGACGGAGTCAATGTGTTTTTCGATCCCAAGCGCCAGTATGAACTTTCTACCATTGGGTTAAACTACATCGCCGGCGTTTTGGAGCATGCGCGTGGAATGGTCGTCATCACCAATCCACTGGTGAATTCCTACAAGCGCCTGACTCCGGATTTCGAAGCGCCGACCCATGTAGCGTGGTCCGAGGTCAATCGCAATCCCCTGATCCGCCTGACCAACCGCCGTGGGGAAGGCACATTCTGCGAATACCGCCTTCCGGATCCGACCTGCAATCCGTATCTGTCGCTGGCTGCGGTACTGGCGTCTGGGATGGAAGGCGTTCGAAAAAAACTAAATCCCGGCCCTCCGGTGAACAAGGATATTTTCAAGATGAGCCAGAGAGAGCGAAGCCGCCTCCGTGTCGACGTTCTTCCGAACGACCTCAGCGAAGCGATCCGGGCTTTCCAGAAGGACAAGTTTCTGCAGAACGCGCTCGGCTCCCGCATCTCCAACCATATCATCCAGGCCAAGCGCAGCGAATGGGAAGAGTATATCGGCCAGGTGCATCCCTGGGAACTGGATCGGTACCTGGGTTCGTACTGACGATTCATGCGGGACAGCAGAGTAGAATGATCCCGAGCTCTACGGATAAAGAAGCATTCCGGTGCCGATCAGCGATATGAAAAACGGCTCTCATTATTACCGGATCGTTTACTGGAAGTAGCCCCTTCAACAACCTCCGAACCAATTCAGAAATCCCAAAAAGACGGCTCCAATATGCTGCAATCGATTAACTGTATTTAATTCTCCGACGGTTTCTCCGCGCTATCGATTATAAAAAACTCACCCTGCCCTGTGGCCAGCTCCAATTCCAGTCCGAGTTGCTCCCGAACGGCTGTGATAACCGATTGAGTGTTGTTCGACTCCCATTTAAGGATGAAATCATATCGGCCCGTGAGGCCTGTTTTGTCAATCACGGGCCGCCCCAGGACCAGCGACAACCCGCTCAGCGGATCCTGGATAGTCACTGCCTTGCATTGGTATTCAGGTGTGTACATCAAGCATTCCCCCGGACCGGGTTGTTTTTGCTCCGAGCTGGTAGACATAAAATCGTTGCGCGGAACATCAACGATTGGATTGCCGCGCTCATCTTTCGCTGCGGGAAGCTTATGTCCACCTTCCGCGACTACCAGTTCATACGCCGGTGCTTCCCGCGTCTCACGGTGCATCTTCAGATGGAATCTTTCCGCCAACATCGATTCAAGCATCCGCCGGCGCAATCGATGTTGGAAGCCGGGAAAGTCTGCAGCGCTGCTTTTCGCTTCGATATCGAAGCGACTTGTCCGAACCCATGAGGGACCTCCGACTAATTGGTATGGCTGGATGGCGTAAGCATTCATTATTAAAGACGACAACGATACGCAGGTATGTATATAGCGGCCGGGCTGGACGGAAAAAGTCGGTCGGCTGCAATCCTGTGTCGGCTTGATGGAAACCTCGTCGAACAACGGTCCTGGGCCGGGCGCTTCATCGGAGCTATGCTTTATTTCCGCAACCGCGGGTCTTTCAAAGAAGGAATCTTCCAGGTCGGAATTAAATATCCATTCCGAAAACACCATGTTGATGTTTTCTGTGTTGTCCAGGTTCATATTGATGATGAAGGGGAATTTCATCCCCTCCGTATCCCGGTAATCCAATGCGATCATTTCGACCGTATAGTCGACCGTCCTCATAGTGAATTTATACGGAAGGTATGTATCGGGATCCATATGGATCAATACGGAATCGAAACCGAGCACGCCGGTATGTTTAATTACAAGATATTCCCTGCCGTCGATGAGCTCGCGCCCTTCAAATCCTGCGGCCATGTAGAGCATCTGCGGATCAAACATTATCTGTGTGCCTAATGCCGAATTCTTCAATTGCTCGAGAACAGGATCGGGCATGTCCTGAATAGTTCCCGTATTCGGATCGGTCATCCAGCCTGACTTCCCATTGAAGGCCAGGGTGATATTAACAGCCCCACCGACCCTTATCTCCTGACGCAGTTTGCGAGGACCCTTCAAGTAGGTGATAACATCCATTTCCACGCTCTGGGACAATATCTTCATATTGGCACTAAATGTCATATCCTTGATTTGTGAGAAACGAGCCCTTCCGCCCTGGGCTTCAAGGGACCGTTCAAAGATCCTTTTGCCTTCCTCCATTTTGTTGTCCAGAGCATCCTGTGCCATCACCTGTTCGGGCGTTAAAGGAACAGGATTGTCTTTTGCATCGGTCAAAAGACAGCACGATAAAATTACCAGCAGTGCCGCCGCGAAGATACTCGCTGCCCGGGTGGGACGTTTGAATTTGGCTATCATGGTTAATCTCCATTTAAGTTGTTCCTTGCTTTCGAAAATTCCCGCTACGGCGGGCAAATGCTGCGATTGATTAAAACGTTCCAGCAGATTGATCAGCGCACGGCCGTAACGGTCTGCCTCTTCACCCCGCATGTAAGACAGCACCAGCGCATCACAGGCCGATTCGCGACCGGCGCGCATGCGGATAAAGGCCCACCAGACCAGGGGATTGAACCAATGAAGCGATTGCAGCAATGCGACGATCCAGTTGATCCAGATATCGCCGCGTTTCAGATGGGCCAGTTCATGCAGAAAGATACATTGCAACTCTTCACGGTCGACATGTCCGATTAAATCGGCCGGCAACAATACACGCGGCCGGATAAATCCGAATAATGACGGGCTCTTTACCTTATCCGTCACAAACAGGCCGACCGTCGTCCGCAGCTGCAAATGTTGCCTGCAGTCTTCAAACAGCTCCAGCACCCACTGCTCGGTCACGCTTCGCAGCCTTCGAACCGAAAGCCACAGGCGCAGATTTCTTGCCATAATACAGAGCATCAATATCACTGCTCCGGCCAACCAGACGCCGGATGCCAGCCTCCACCCCCTCTGTGAAACGGCGGCTGTTATCAGATTGCCTTTGCCGATCCTGCCGCCGTCGTTCTCGCCGCCCGTTGGCACGACCGTATTATTGTGTGGCGTGACTAATGGAGCATCGGGTGCGATACCGGTCAAATTGTCTTTTCGGCCCGTTAATGCCGTGTTTCCAACACGCTCTTCCCAAGCGGATTTATCCGTTTTGAATCCACCGGTTATTTGCGGCACAAGATTCCATGCGCTGAAATCGCTCTCTATACTTGCCGGCAGCAGCAATCGAACCAGCAGAACCATCCATAGCGCATAGCTCCAACGCGCAGGCAGGCGATGCCGCACCAGTCTCTGCACAGCGGCAATAACAACAATGATGACGGCCGCGTATATGGATGTTTGCGCAATCCAGTTAAAGACTGCCACAAGCCCGTCTGATACGCTTTCCATGGCTGTTCCCTCCGGAAACTTCCGTTTTAAAAAAACGAATTATTTATTGTCTGCTTTCTTATCCAGGATCCGGCGCAGTTCATCGACTTCCTCGGGAGAAAGCTGCTGATTCTCGATAAACGCCGCCACCATCGCCCCGGCCGCACCGTCGAAAACGCGCTTCACAAAGGACTGTGTTTGAGCCAGCACACATTCCCTTTCACTCAATCGTGGAAAGTAGTGATATTCCCGACCGTGGTTCTCGTAACCGAGTATGTTTTTCTTGACCAGACGGTTGATGAGAGTTTTCACCGTGCGGGGGTTCCAATCAGTCTGGTCTTCCAGCTTTGCGACAATTTCATTGGCTGTCATGGGCGACTGCGACCACAACACCCTGCAAACACGCCATTCGGCTTCCGAAATTTTCGTTGCTTTGTTCATTGTATTTTCCCTCATGATTACATTTGTAATAACAATATTACATATGTAATATTTAGTCAAATAAAAAATTCAGAATTTGTGGAATCCGATATAAATTTCCCAAGCGTGTGCCGCAAACTCAGCCGAATTTTAAGTTTTAGTGGCAAATATACCCACGGCTACCGGCCGTGCGACCCTGGAAGGCTCAGCCGTTCCGGCGGACGTTGATGGTAGGAGCGCATCGGGATCGGTATCGGGTTCGCTATCGGCATCACGGATCCGCCTATACGTTTGAAAAAACGGATTCTCTTCTTTGTGGTCGATTCCGATACCGATCCCGAGCCCCGCTTTCCAGGCGCGGTCGATTACTGGATTCTATAAGTACTGAATAATCAAGGATATGTGCTTATGTACGAATAGACGGTTCTATCCGTAGCGCAATCAGGTTGTTACTAATTATGCTCTTTAACAAACATATTTATAAGGCGATTTTCCATTCATTGCTCCTTTCTTTATCCGGCATTTCGATACAGACGCAAGTTGCGAAGGCACACGAATACTTTTGCCGTCGGCTTTTAAAGGAAGGAGAAAGCGCCGACGCAGTAGAAGCTTTATGAGAAACGCGGGCTAAGATTTCGGCATTTCGGTTCCGAGGTAGCTGTTGCTTTCCGAATACCGGAACCAGCCCAAATCGACGAGAAGAGCATGATGCTTCTGGACCGCTTCAATATTCGGGAACCGCTCAACGCCCCAACCGAGATACTGTTCCGAATTCCATCCCGAAAAACAGAGTACAACTTCCTCGCCTCCTACGGTTGCGAGAGCATCTTTAAGCTTTACCTTAATCTTCTCCCTCTCCTCGTCCGAAAGCAGGTACCATGCTTCAGTCGGCTTAAACATGAAGACCTTGAATATTGGCCGTTCCATAATCGTTCTCCTTATCTGATCGGTGGGATTTTCCTGTCTCTTTGAGGGAATTATATTCCCATTTTCGGTGAGGAAAAAACGGGGAAAATCCCGTCAGGGAGAAAAATTCTCCTCCAATCAGTTTACGGACCTCTTTAAGTCGATTTTGTATTTCTTTATACGGGACCATACCGTCACTCTCGAAACGCCCAGAAGTCGGGCTGCCTCGGATTGGTTCCCGCTCGTTTTTCTCAACGCATCTATCAGGGCTCTTTTTCTGAACCCGCTTTCGTCGGCAGGCGGGTTCAGCGGCTGGAGGCGCCGTTCTTCAGTTTTTAAGATGCCTGGAGGAAGATGAGACGGCCGGATCAGGGATTCGTGGCAGGCAATAAAGGCATATTCGAAGGCGCTCCGAAGCTCCCGGACATTCCCCTGCCAGTCGTAGGCAGTCAGGGCAGCCATGGCTTCAACGCTGATTCCCCGGATGGGTGTACTGCTCTTCAGCCGTGCTCTTCGGATAAAATGGTCCGCGAGCAGAGGAATATCCTCCACCCTCTCCCTTAACGGCGGCATCCGGATGGGAATGACATTGATTCTGAAATAAAGATCGTTCCGGAATGCCCCGCCATCGACCAGCGCTTTCAAGTCTTTGTTTGTGGCGCTGATAATGCGGACATCCACCGGAATGGAACGGTTGTCCCCCAGGCGCTCTATGACCTTTTCCTCAAGAACCCGGAGCAGCTTTGCCTGGGTGGAAAGGGGCAGGTCGCCGATTTCATCCAGAAAAATATCCCCCCCGCGGGCGGCTTCGAACCTTCCCTCCCTCGATCGATAAGCGCCGGTATAAGCGCCCTTCACATGTCCGAACAACTCACTTTCCAGCAGAGATTCACTCAGAGCCGCGCAATTCATCTTCACAAAAGGCTTTCGTTTTCGGGTTCCTGTCTCATGGATGGCCTTTGCAGCAAGTTCCTTTCCCGTTCCGCTCTCTCCATAAATAATCACGGGGGCCTCGGATTGGGCCGCATTCGCAATCAGATTTGTTGCTTTCTGGATCGGGACGGATGCTCCGATGATTCCATGATAACTGTCTTCCGACCGCAGGTGCCTCTTAAAGGCATCAATCTGATGGTCCTTTTCAACAATGTCCGAAATATCTGTCAGCGTTTCCACCGCGCCTATTACATCCCCCTTTGAGTCGAAAAGCAGCGAAGCATTTTTCAGAATGTGGATTTTGCGGCCGTCTTTTCTTAAAAGCATGCAGCGACGCATCCTTAGACTCCCCGTTCTGAACAGCACACACCAGTGTTCTCCGCGACTGTTTCGGGCGGCTTCACAGATATCGCAGTTCAGGATCGTACAGGGACTTCCCACAAGTTCTTTTTCAGAATACCCCGTGATCTCTTCGAGGGCATGGTTGACGGACATAACCATGCCCTCGCCGTTGATAACCATCAATCCGTCCCGGATCGTATTGACCACCGTCTTCCAGTAACTGTTCAGTTCCTGTTCCAGCATGCGGGTCTTTCCTTTAACATATGTTTAAAAGTTTTAACACTTTTTGCCGCTATGAACAATCGGAACATTCTTGTCGTACCATTTAAAAGACTCTTATGTGATTCGGGTGAGGAAGGCATAATCCGCAGCGGGCAGGAGCATGAATTCCCATGCCTCCCAGGCGGCATTCATGCTACAGGCCAAGTATTTTCAAATATTTATACGCCACGCAGCCGAAGAAAACGCCGAACGCTAATTTTATAAAAGGCGAGGAGAAGCGCCCGTTCAGGGAGGCCCCGAGACGCGATCCTATAAGTGTCCCGGCGCATAAGGGCAGGAGGACTTCAAACTGTACGAAGCCCTGGATCAACTTGAACACCGAGCTTGCGAAGGCATTCAGGCTGAAACAGGCCAGCGAGGACCCGATCGCGACCTTAATCGGGGCGCCCAGGACAAAGGCGAAAGACGGCACAAGAACGGCTCCAGTTCCAATTCCCAGCATGCCGGGCAGAATTCCGGCTGCAATACCGATCATAACCTTGGATGTCGTGGTCCCCTGAATGCCTCCATCGCTTTTGGGGGCCGGAGCCTTCCTTAAAATTTCAGAAGCTCCTTCCCACAGCATGCGCAGCGATACAAGCAGAAAAACCGCACCCATAGCGGCATCGAGCCAGAAGCTTTTATCGGAGATGTAGAAGAAGAATATTGAGAAGATCAGTGTCGAAATGACGCCCGCGACAATAATGGGGGCGATGGATCGCAGATGGATGTGCCCCAGGCTGAAATGTTTCAGACTTCCTCCCAGGGTGGTGAAGAACACCGCAATCATGCATGTTCCCACCGCCTGCGCCGAATCCATCCCGATGACGAAACGGAGCAGGGGCATGATCAGGATCCCCCCGCCGATGCCAAGAAGCCCCCCGAGCGCTCCGCCCGTAAAGCCGCCCAAAATCATCCAAAGAACGGTGGCTGTCATCCTTCAGTGGCTCCGGGCGCAGAAGCGTTCCCATCCCATCAGATGGGCGGCGCCGGCTATCGTAGTTCCGTAAAACAAACAGGGGGCGTCCCGCAGAAAGCTGCCGATGGTTCCGTTAACGAGAGTGGTGCCCGTAACCACCGGCAGGTTTGCCCAATCCAGTACGGCATCGGTCCGTTCCGGGCCTTCTATGGTCACACCGAACTTTTCCTTGCCGATATTGTCCTTGTCCAGGTCCAGCACGCGAAGCGGGAATTGCGCTGAAAGGGCTTCAACCATGCGTGGCTGGAAGCCGACCAGGGCTACTTTCACCTTCCCGAATTTTTCCCGGATATACGATGCCAGTTCCGCGGCGCACTCCGCCGGCTCCTTATCGCGGCAGTGCACGGTATTTTCGGTTTTCTTCAAATGACGCGATACGGCATTCAGGGTGGAGACAAAGACCGCACGCCTGAAGTTATTGGCGAGATCCATCCGTATTACATCTTCCAATATTCCTTCGAAGTCCCCGTATTGATCGGTAAAGGCCTGTCCCGCCGATCCGAGAAATTCCGCCTGCATCAGCTTTTCTTTCCCCTTCTGCAGTGGAAAATCATCCGCTTCGGGATTGCCGATTGCCTCTTCCGTTGTAAGAGCGCGCGCCCGCACCCGGACGGGTTCCAGAAGCAGCTTCTCCTCTTCGGATATCCTGTGAAATTTTTCCTTCAGTTCTATATAAACATCTGTCATGAACAGCCTCTTTTCTTGCCTATCCCGGTCGATGGAAGCGCCCGGATCCCATCCGCCGGAGACGACCGCATTTTCCCGTCGCTTTAACTGTGCATCATGGAGCAGCGAAATAACGGCGTCGGGAAACCGGGTGCGCCGGCCGCGCGCAAAAATCACTGCCTTTATATATCATTCTTTTTAAAAAAACAATGTCGTCTATAAATAACAATGGATTTAACGGCGGGGGGATTTGAAAAGGGCTTTTCGGATAAAGACGATTCACCGGTGGAAATTCAACTGAGCGGGGGATTACTGGGGAATTTCGATCCGGAGGCGGCAAACATGGAGTGCCTGCCGCCAAAACGATATCAGGATAAGGAAATGGCCTCATTCGGACATTCTTCAGCGCAAGCGCCGCAGGCGATGCATTTCCGGGGATTGATCTTCGCGACATCGCTCAAGGTAATGGCTTCTTGCAGACAGACGTCGATGCATAACCCGCAGCCGATGCACTTTTCCGCATCGACAACCGGCTTCGCAGCGGGGGCTGCTATTTCGGACTCCTGTCTTATAGCCGTAGTCCCGTTCCTCGCGTCACGCCGTTCTGCATAGGCAGCGTTCTCATCGGGAACCCGAATATTGAAGGAACGAAGCTTATTGAACAGATTGACATCCAGAGCCTCAAGCATCCTGTTGTCGCGTTCCGGCTCCGCGGAACGCGTGGACGGCTTCCCGCCGTGCAGGGGATTCAATCCCTGTCTCCTTCCTGCGCCGCGCCCCGCACCGCTCCCTCTGCCGCGGCCGGCGCGGCGGTTCATGCTCTTTCCTCTTCTGCCCGTCATACCCCGTCCGATGCCGGTTCCACTTCCGTTGGACATCTTTTCCTCACTTTCCTTATAAAGCCCGGCTTCCCATCCTATGGATTTCACCGGATCCCGATATATTGCCCCCCCTGTTTACACGCAAATTATGTGCCAGAGTAGATATTCAAATTGTCCCTTTTTAAATATCCGACGAAATGACACGGGTCCGACTGTGGAATGCAGATTTTCCCACTATCCCTTATTTCCTTTACTGTTAAAGAAATTAAAATATTTAAATATAGTAAAACGCGGACGCCACACATCTATTTCCAACGCCGGGATAAAAATGAAATAAATCTCTGCATAATAAAAGCTTACGTGGCGCGATGGTGCAGACGAAGGAAGACCAGACCAATACCGATGGAAATTTATGCAGCCCGGGCGGATGCGCTAATTTTGCGGCCCTGTATTCAATACTTGGTAATGGCTGAGCAGTTTGGCGCGGAGTATAGAGGCATAAATGCTTCGACAGTGCACGGATTGACTTGCAAAACGCAAACAAATTTATCATTTTGCCTCTTCATTGGAGAAGAACGAAGCGCGAAGCCGGATATTTGCCGCAAACCGGTGTTGACAATCGAAGGATTCAGGAGGAGAATGTTAGGCCGGACTAACATTTATGCGGTTGTAAAAAGGGTATGGGAAAAAGCGCTAGCATGGAGGATTACCTGGAAGCGGTGGAAATGCTCCGATCTAAGGGTCGTCCCGTCAGGATCAACGAAATCAGCAAGCTGCTCGGAGTGAAAATGCCCAGTGTCACTGCGGCAATGAAGCGTCTTTCGAAAGAGGGAATGGTAATCTACGAAAGATACGGAAGTATCAAGCTCACCCCTGCAGGGGAAAAGGCCGCTCGGGATGTCTTCCGGCGACACGAGATATTGCGGCGTTTTCTCATCGATGTGCTGGATATGGATCCGGAAAAAGCCGCGGAGGATGCCTGTCGGATGGAGCACGCCATAAGCACGACTGCCCTGGAGCGACTGGCCAAGCTTCAGAATCTGGTTCAATCCTGTCCCGAAGACAGAATACCCTGGCTAACCAGCTATCGCCGATACCTGGAGCACGGTGAATTGCCTGAGCACACTGATTAGGCTGGATTTAGAAAGCGGCATGAATGTGCGTCTTTTTACGAGGAGTCTTGCCATGTACAGGCTCTACCGTGGAGGACGCCGATCCGTTTATTTATTACTTGGAACCCAAAAAAAGTGAGGGAGAGTATTCGTGAAGGAAGAGAAGGAAGAGAAGAAAGAGAAGATAGTAACGGCAGCAGGGATGATTGCCGGACAAAGCGGAGCAGTTTTGAGCGTAGACGGAGGGCATACGTTGCTCGGCCGTCTGGAGGCTCTCGGCATCAGGCCCGGAAAGAGGTTGCGCAAGGTTAACTCTTCCTTTATGCAGGGTCCCGCCGTTTTCGACGTTGAAGGGTGCAGCATCGCGATCGGTTTCGGCATGGCCAATCGGATCCAGGTAAAAATCGATTCTTAACCTCATATGAAGATACTTCTCGTAGGCAATCCCAATGTAGGAAAAAGCGTTGTGTTTTCCCGCCTGACAGGAGTCCACGTCCTGTCTTCCAATTACCCCGGGACGACGGTCGGATACACCAGGGGATTCATACGCTTCAAAAACGAACAGTCGGCAGTGATCGACGTGCCCGGCACGTACACCCTGGATCCTACGTGTGAAGCGGAGAAAGTCGCCAGGGATATGCTCGAAGAGGGCGACGTTATCATCAATGTTGTCGACGCCACGAACCTGGAAAGAAACCTGTACCTGACTTTTCAGCTCCTCGAGAGAAATATCCCGATGGTGATTGCCCTGAACCTCTGGGATGAAACCAAACATCGCGGGGTGCACATCGATCTCGACAAGTTAAGGGAAGAGCTGGGAGTCCCCATCATACCTACGGTGGCGGTTACCGGGGAAGGAATGAAGCAGCTTGTGGACGCCCTGCCGCAGGCCGAAGCGCCCGCACACACCGCCCGCAACAGCGAGGAACGCTGGAAGGCGGTAGGTCACGTCATCGATCAGGTCCAGCATATAACGCACCGCCATCATACCTGGCGCGAGCGAATTTCGGATGCCAGTGTTCGGCCTCTTTCCGGCGGCATCATCGCCTTCGCGGTTCTGGCAGGAATTTTCCTGGGGGTTCGATTCATCAGCGAAAGCATTATCCAATATGCGATGGATCCACTATTCAACCGGCTCTGGGCGCCTGTTATTCTGCGTCTCAGCGACCTGATGGGAGGCAGTGGCCTGCTGCATGATATTATCGTGGGCAGTATAGGAAGCAGTGAAATCAATTTCGTCGAATCTTTCGGCCTCCTTACAAGCGGACTCTATGTGCCTTTTGCCATGGTTCTCCCTTACATTCTGTCGTTCTACCTGGCGCTCGGAATATTGGAGGACTCCGGCTATCTGCCGCGGTTGGCGGTCATGGTGGATACCTTGATGCACCGCTTCGGACTGCACGGATATGCCATCATACCAACGATGCTCGGTTTCGGCTGCAATGTTCCCGGTATCATGGCCAGCCGTGTCCTGGAAAGCGAACGCGAACGGTTTATCGTAGCGACCCTGATCTCCATAGCTGTTCCCTGCGCCTCCCTCCAGGCTATGATCTTCGGCCTGGTCGGGGCACGCGGGGGCCGGTATGTCATTCTCGTTTACGGAGTGCTGTTAGCGGTCTGGCTGGTGCTCGGCTTCATCCTTCGGCGGGCGGTGAAAGGATTCAAGCCTGAATTGCTGATAGAAATTCCACCCTACAGGCTGCCCTCATTGCCCACTGTAATAAAGAAACTCCTGGTAAGAATCCGTGGTTTTATAGTCGAAGCCGTTCCCATTGTGCTGGGCGCCGTGCTGGTCGTGAACATACTGTATTCCTTCGGGATTTTTAACGCAATTGCAGATGCTGTTTCGCCGGTGGTGACCACCCTGCTCGGTCTGCCGAAGGAATCGACCGCAGCCCTGGCCATAGGTTTTTTGCGCAAGGATGTCGCTTTGGGCATGCTGGCTCCTTTAGAATTGACGGCAGGGCAACTGGTGGTCGGAAGCGTGGTCCTGGCGATGTTTTTCCCGTGTATTGCTACCTTTATTGTTCTTTTGCGGGAACTCGGATTTTCCGGATTGCTGAAATCCACCGGTATCATGGTGCTTGCGGCGCTGCTGACCGGAGGGATTCTGAACCTGATCCTCAATTGATGCCCATATCGGGGAGGTTTAAAAATGGCGGCATCCAAATACGAAAAATATGTGATAAGGAAACCGGCAGTGATCGAACGGGTGGGAGACGAGTATATCGACAAAATTCCGGAAACGGACGAAATCCCCGTCTGGAGCGATGTGGATACCGGTCCGAGAGTGATATTTTCCAACGACTTTATTAAAGGAGCAACGACGAAAGTCGAATACGGTTTCCTTACCGGGGACAAGGTTGTCGGGAACGGGGAAGATTTCAACCCGCACAAACACGACTACGAAGAGATATTTCTTTTCCTGGGAACGGATCCTGAAGACACGGGCAAGCTGGGAGCCGAAGTGGAGTTCTGGCTGGGGGAAGGCGACGACATGGAGAAAGTGGTTATTACAACGATCTGACTGTTTTTTCCGTCGGATCGATCGAAATGGCCCGGCTGTTGAGAGAGAACGATCCTTTCACCCAGCACGGCCTTTTCTATGAGCCGGATTATTTCGAGTGGCACATCCAGACGCCGTTTCGAAAAGCATCCCCGGTCCGCCGGGAAATCCTGCGGCAATTGTTGGAACAAGCCGGCGCGGAAATATAAAGCCACTTTTATGAAGAGTGCGGATTAAATATTCCGGGCAATCCAGTAACCGTTAGCGATGGCGTTCATGATGGAACTGGGCTTATAACCCTCACTGCCCACAAGATAAGCCTCCGCTACTTTGCCCTCAATAGCCTTCAGGAGTTCGGTATTCAGCCCGGGGCTTGCCGCCGTAATAATGGTATCGGCTTCAATAGTCTCTTCGTTGCCGTCACTGGAAAGGACTTTGAGGCGTTTGCCGATGATCTCTTTGACCTTTGTGCAGGGTCTCCTTGTCACTTTTTTCATTGAGTGGGATGCTGTCAATCCATCCCCGTAGATCGCGTCCTCATCCACTATTGTAACTTTTCTACACCGCTCAACCAGGAATTCAGCCAGGCTGCTTCCCTCAACGGTGCCGCCGATAATGACTGCCTCCTGACCAACGGATTCCCAGTATCGGGACATATGCCTCATGACCGCCGGTTCCATCAGATCAAGATCGTCTTTCAACTGAAGGCACAGGTCTTCAACACTGACGGCATTACCCTCAAGACCGGGTATTTCCGGCGCGGCCGGTACGCCTCCGGTTGCCAGAATCAGCGCGTCCGGTTTTGTTTCCGGAATAATTGACGGATTGAATTCCTGTCCCAATCTTATTTCGACTCCGAGTTGGGTGATCTGCTTTTTCAGATAGTCCGCCAGATCCATTGCGTCGACATCCGCATCCAGTCCTTTGATCATTGCTACGAAAGGCAACAGCCCACCCAGGCGTCTCTCTTTTTCATAGAGGATCACTTTGTGGCCCCGGATCGCCGAAACCCTGGCCGCCTCCATTCCCGCCGGACCGCCTCCAACCACAACAACCCTTTTCCTTTTTTCAGCCGGAGGGATTTCATAACTTTGCTCGGAACCGAGGGCGGCGTTCAGCCGGCATCGTATAGGTACAAAATGGGGGCTTTCTACCATGGATAAAAGCAGCCTGGCGCAATCTTTGCAATCCGGGCAGAAAGCGATATCCTCCACCCTGCCGGCCGCAACCTTGTTGGCAATTTCCGGGTCAGCCATCAGGCCTTTGCAGATGCCGATAAAGTCGGCCTTCCCCTCTTGCAGGATACTTTCGGCCACCTCCGGCCGTTCCAGTGCGCCGACCGTCATAACCGGTATGGAGACGACTTCTTTTATTGCGGCGGACAGCGGTGATAAAGCGCCTTTCCCGCCGCGGCTCCAGTCGAGTTCCTTCGGCAGCGGTTTGGTGTCTTCGGAATAATACGCTCCCTTCGGAGAGGCATCCAATCCGTCAAAACCGTGATACCCGAAAGCCCTCACATGAATGGCGTCCACTCCCGCCTCTTCCAGTATCTTTGCGATGCCCCTGGCTTCTTCAATAGTGGTTCCGTTACGGATTCTAAGCTCGATTCCGTTTATAAGTGTTATCAGAGGAAAGTCCTCTCCAAGCCGTTTCTTTATTTCACGGATGATTGCAACCAGAAACCGGGTTCGATTTTCAAGGTTCTGGCATCCGTATCGATCATCACGTTTGTTCCAGGCCCGGGACAGAAAACTGTTGATCAGGTGCATCCTGGCGGCATTGACCTCGACGCCGTCAAAGCCGGCCTGTCGGGCCAGTACGGCGGTATTGGCGAATTTGTCGACAAGGTCCTCTATTTCCGGAATCGTCAATTCTTTCGGGCACATGCGTACAAGCAATTCAGCCTGTTCATCCTCCGTCAGGGCTGACGAGGATATTGTCTGGAGCCCCTCTTCAAGAAAAGCCTGGGGTCCGGCATGAAATATCTGCATAAAGACAGGGCAGTCATGTTTATGTATCGCTTCCGCGATCTCCCGCATTGCCGGCAGATTGGTACCATCCTGAAGATGTCTCTGCGTGATGGGGATTGTAACCCCCCTGGGATATTCGACGGCGACATCTCCCCATAGGATCAGTCCGGCGCCGCCCCGCGCTATGGACTCGAGAAAATTCCTGTTTCTGATGCCGATATCTTCCGCGCCGCCGCAGGTTTTCACGATCCGGTTCTTAATGCGCAATTTTCCGATTCGACCCGGAGACATTAATTTTTCAAATTTTTTATTGTCGGTCATTGGCGCATCTCCTTAACGTATTTTCACCGGATAAAATCGCCTTCCAGCCATCGCAGCGGCCGCTGCTTCCACCGTTTTAAAAAGGCTTCCGCCGGCATAGGAACCGAGCCTGCATTATCCTCATGAATTGGATTAGCTTACATTCGGATCCTGCGCCATGTCACGTTAAATTGGCATCATCGAAGGTGCCGGCAGGTTTTCATTTGGTTGGTTCCAAGGCAGGAGTTTTTATGTACAATGGGTGGGCCGCCTTCCCGATAAGTTAATGATTTAGGAGTCATCATGGAACACGAATATGCGTTTGAGATGGCGACATCCAGCATTCGTTACGGGCCGGGTGTCACGCGTGAAGTGGGTATGGATCTGTCTCAACTGAAAGTCAGGAGGGTTATGGTTGTAACGGATCCCAATCTGGCGAAACTGCCTCCCGTGGCGACGGTTCGAGAGTCGCTCGAAAGCGAAAACATCCGGTATGAACTTTTCGACCGGGTCCATGTGGAACCTACCGATCTATCCATCGGAGAAGCGATTGCATTCGCTCGCGAAGGCGACTTTGACGCTTACGTGGCGGTGGGCGGAGGATCTTCAATGGATACCGCCAAAGCGGCCAATCTCTACTCGACTTATCCGGCGGATTTCCTGGAATATGTGAACGCTCCCATAGGAAAAGGAAGCCCGGTGCCCGGCGCGCTGAAACCGCTGTTTGCCGTTCCCACCACCGCCGGCACCGGAAGTGAAACGACGGGAGTGGCGATCTTCGACCTGGTTTCCATGCATGCCAAGACCGGTATCGCGCATCGTTATCTGAAACCGACTCTCGGGCTGGTGGATCCGGAAAACACCCGAAGTATGCCTTCCATGGTTGCGACAGCTACCGGTTTCGATGTTCTGGTCCATGCCATGGAGTCTTATACGACCATTCCTTACTATCGGCGTGAACGGCCGGCCCATCCCATTCTTCGACCAGCCTACCAGGGGCATAATCCCATCAGCGATCTCTGGTCGTCCGAAGCGATCCGGGTAGCTGCGCAGTATCTGCCGCGGGCGGTCGAAAATCCGGACGACCTGGAGGCCCGGGGGAAGATGATTCTGGCGGCCGCCTATGCGGGAGTCGGTTTCGGCAACGGCGGCCTGCACTTGCCGCACGGCATGTCTTATCCGGTTTCCGGCATGGTTCGCGATTACCGGGCGCCGGATTACCAGGTAGACGAACCGCTGGTTCCGCACGGCATTTCAGTTGTCCTGAATGCCCCGGCCGCTTTTCGCTTTACCGGTCCGGCGAATCCGGAGCGCCATTTGCAGATCGCCGATATCCTGGGGGCTGACATTTCGCGCGCCAAGCCGGATGACGCGGGTAATATCCTGGCCGATCAGCTGGTTAACCTCATGCAGCGGTTGAAGGTGCCCAACGGACTCAGCGCGATCGGCTACACGAAAGATGACATTCCGGCTTTGGTGGAGGGAACGCTGCCGCAACACCGGGTTATAAAGCTTTCGCCATATCCGGTAGGCCGGGAGGAACTGACTCGGCTGTTCGAACAATCGATGGTTATATGGTGAGGTTCAACCATGAACGTTTCTGAATTAAAAAATTATGTGGGAGGGAAGTGGATTTCCCCGGAAAATTACGGCTTATTGGATGTAGAGCAGCCGAGCACGGCTGATGTGATCGGGCGGGTTCCCCTTTCGACGGCCGAAGAAACCGATCGAGCCGTTAACGCAGCCCGGGAAGCCTTTCGCGAATGGAGCGCCGTGCCGGTTTCCCGGCGCTGTGAGTTGTTATGGCAATTGACCAACCGCATCCGCGAAAACAGCCGGGAACTGGCACGACTTATCAGCCGCGAAAACGGGAAGTCTCTGCCTGATGCTGAAGCGGAGGTCAAACGGTCCCTGGAAAATGCCGAAGTGGCATGCGGAATGCCTGTGCTGCAGCAGGGCGACAAGATGCCCGGTGCCTCGCTGGACATTGACGGCGAAGTTTTACGCGTGCCCCTGGGTATTTTCGGCATGATTGCGCCTTTTAATTTTCCGCTGATGGTGCCTTTCTGGTTTTTCCCTTACGCCCTGGCCACCGGCAATACATACGTTGTCAAACCCTCGGAGCAGGTGCCGTTGAGCATGACGCGGGTAGCAGAGCTGATCGACGAGACCGGCTTTCCGCCGGGAGTTTTCAACCTGGTGCACGGCGACAGGCGCGCCGGCGAAGCCCTCATTCAGAATCCCGATATCGCAGGTATTTCCTTTGTGGGCACTTCGAATGTGGGCCGCATTATCGCCAGGAGCTGCACCGAAACCGGCAAACGCTTGCAGGCATTCGGCAGCGCCAAAAATCATCTGGTTGCCATGCCGGATGCCAAAATGGACGACATGATACGCAATATGATCACTTCCTGTTACGGCTGCGCCGGCCAGCGCTGCATGGCTTCCTCGGCCATCGTCGCCGTGGGAGACGCTGCATACAGCGAAGTATGCCGGCGGTTTGTCGCTGCATCTCGCGAGGTTCGGGTTGCCGATCCGCTGGATCCGCAGGTGGCCGGCGAGTCTATGGTTATGGGGCCGGTGATTTCCGATAAAGCCAGGAACTTTATCCTGGAAATGATCCAGACCGGCATCGAAGAAGGCGCGACGCTGGCTCTTGACGGCCGCAATCTTACGGTGCCCGGGTGCGAACGCGGCTATTTCCTGGGACCCACGGTGTTCACCGACGTAAAGCCGGGTATGAAAATTCACCAAACCGAAATTTTCGGGCCGGTGGTCATTATCCTGAAGGCGGACAGCCTCGGCGAAGCGATCCGGATAATCAACGGTCACGAATACGGCAACGGTGCTTCCATTTACACCCAGAACGGCTACTACGCCCGCCGGTTCAAGATGGAGACCAACGTGGGCATGATTGGTATCAATATCGGCATTCCCGCTCCGGTTGCCCCGCTCCCTTTTGGAGGCATGCGGGCTTCCCTGATGGCCGACACCAAAGCTCAGGGGAAAGCGATTATCAATTTTTTTACCGACCTTAAGGTGATCAGCGAGCGTTATTGGCAGGAATAAACAGAAGCGTCCCGCCCTGATTCTCGTTAAGCCGGGATCGGGCAACAGGGGGATTGTTTGTATTCGAGGAGCTGAAATGAAAGCTGCGGTGTCCTGTGGCGCTTCCGTTTACAAGGTGGCCATAGCCAGTTCCATCGGTACGGCAGTCGAGTGGTACGATTTCTCTCCGTCTATCTCGCATCGGAAACCGCTCATAAGGACATCTCAGAGAGTCCTAAAGCCCTGGAAACAGGAGGTGAAGAATGAGCAGCAAATGGCGTGAACTTATCAGTCAACCCGAATACGGCATTAAAACCGAAAAGGACGTTTACGCGCCCGTTCGCGACGGCACACGGTTATGCGTCAATGTCTATCGTCCCGACAGGGAAGGGAAATACCCGGCATTGCTGGCGATGGGAGGGTACGGCAAGGAACTGCAGGAAGTTTTGTTGCCGCCGCAGCCTCTGCAGAAGAGTGCGGTCTGGGACGGAAACATCGAAGCCGGAGACACACCGGATATCGTTTCCCGCGGCTATGTGCACGTTATAGCGGACGCCCGCGGCACCGGCAAATCGGAAGGGGAATATCCCGGCATGTGGTCGTCTCAGGAGGGCAGGGACGGCCATGACCTGGTCGAATGGATCGCCGAACAGCCCTGGTGCGACGGCAACGTCGGCATGATCGGGTACTCCTACTACGGCTGCATCCAGTTGAAGGTAGCGATAGAGCAGCCCCCGCATCTGAAAGCCATATTCGTTTCCCACATTGTGAACGATTTTTACCGCGACGGTGTTTACGGCGGCGGTATCCTAAGCCTGTTTTATTACGGAATCTGGGACGGCCGGCACGGCACGAGCGGTTTTGCGCCGAGAAACGCTCCCTCCTTAATGGAGAAAGAACTGCCCGGGGAGGAATTCGAGCGCCGCCGACAGGCGCTGTTGAAGGATCCCGATATCCGGCACTATCCCAACATCTACCACCTACTGAACTATCCCTATAAAAACCCCTGGGTCTTTGACATGCTGATGAATCCCTTCGACGGCCCGTTCTGGAGGGACCGGTCGATTTATCCGTTTTTCGACAGGATCAAGGTCCCGGTATTTGTTGTCGGCAAGGCGGCACACAGCGCCGGAGGCTACTGGGACATCTATTCCGGGATTCAATCTCCAAAGAAACTCATGGTCAAACCGTTCGGGCCGGAAGAGCGGCCCTGGCGCGAGGACGCGGAACTCATTATCCGCTGGTACGATCATTGGCTCAAAGGCCTGGACACCGGGATCATGAAGGAGCCGCCCGTTCGTATCTTCGTACAGGGCGTCAACCGCTGGCGCGAGGAGCAGGAGTGGCCCATCCCGGGAATCGAATGGGAGAAGTGCTATCTGCGCCGGTGGGAAGGGCTGGCCTTCGCTCCCGAACGGTATCAGCCGCACCCGGACTGTTTCCTGCAGCAACCGCTTTATTTGTCGAACAAGAGGGATTCCGTCAAGTATACGAGCATGCCTATGCCGGAAGATTTGACCGTAATCGGTCCCGCGGCTTTCAACTTCTACGCTTCCATCGATACGGAGGACACCAACTGGATCGTCAAATTGAGCGATCTGGCTCCGGGGGGGACGGAGACTCCATTGGCTAAAGGCTACCTGAAAGCTTCTCACCGCGCCCTGGATCCGGATAAATCCAAACCGCATGCTCCCTATCACAGGCATACCGGAGCCGATCCCGTCGTCCCCGGTGAAATATACGAGTACAATGTCAGCCTGGGCAAGCTGACGAATGTCTTCCGTCCGGGGCACCGCATTAAGCTGGAGATCCAGAGCCTGGAGTCTCCGAGGGATCCGGAGATGCAGATTCATTATCACCCGCATCTGCCGAGCAGCAGGACCACGCTGCATAAAATCTATCGCAACAGGGAATTCCAATCGCACCTGGTGCTGCCGATCGTCGGTAAAAAGGAAAGCGTGATGGAATTTCTACGCGATGAAAATATTGCGGGAGCGCTATAATATCTAACAACCTATAAACTACAGAAAAGGCAGCTCTTTTTCTTGCATCCAGAATATTTTATGTGCTTCAGTTGTATAGTGAGATAATTCTTCAATAGCAGATGTTCCGAATATTGCGGTTGGATGGCGCTTTTTATGGAGTGCGGCAGCTTGCTGCCGCCTTCGTTAAAACGATTCCTTATCAAGGCGCAAGCAAGCTTGCGCACTCCAAGGAGATCCCGAATTACGAAATATGATAGCATTGAATTCACGACAGAAATTATGAAGTGGGGAAATTGATGGCCAGGATGGCAAAACTAATTCTTTTTCTTATAATTACAAATATTATATCGGCGCCGGTTTCGGCCCAAGACCTGCCACTAGCCGCTGCGCCGGAGGCAAATGCATTTCTGGATGTTTATTTTAAGCACAAAGAAACGTTTGTCGATGATATTCGGGTCGACGAAATCAAGGTTAAAAATCGTAAAAATATCCGGGCTGTCGCGGTCAAACCTATAAACGCAATCCCTCTCCATACAACGATTCTGCTCGACATAAGCGGCAGTCAACATGAACATGCGAATGAGATGCGTCGGTTGTATCTGGAAATGATTAATGCTTTACCACTTCAATCCGTCGATGCCGTACGTTTGATTTATTTCAACGACCGAATACGCGATATACGAAATATCACTCCCAGCAGGAGTCTTTTATTGAAAGGATTGGATAACAACCGCTTTATGGGGGATACAAAATTATATGATGCAATATACTATGCATGCCGGACTCTTACCGATAATCCGGAATCCCGCAAGGTCATGATTATCCTTTCCGATGGATCGGATGCCGGCAGTTCGAAGAGTATTGAAGAGGCCTATCGCGAAGCTATTGCAAACAATATCCGCGTTTATATGTTTATGATAATTAATGAACGGGTGCATTACTGGTTTTCCTTAGGGATGATTGACTTGGGTTACGGTAAACAAAAAAAACATATTGAAAGAACCGGAGGGAAAGTCATTATGGTTTCGAATTCGGAGACTGCCGGAGAACCGTTCATGCAGATAATGGATGAATGGAGCCATCTCAAAAGGATACTCCTTTGCGTCGATACTTATGGAAAGCCCGCGTCCGGTTTGAAAATATCCGTATCGCGTAAAGGAGTGAAAGCCTATCATCCGTCCACACCGCAATTCATTGCCGGGGCATCCAGCTATAATGATTCCGACTGATAGACAATTCTCTTAAACAGCCATGGGTGAAAAATGCTAAAAGCGACAGGAAAATTCATAATTGCAATAATCTTTATTTCAGCGTATTCCGCTTTTGCCGAAGACAGCGTACCTTTGGACATATCCCTTATCGTATCCGCGGATTCCTGGAAAGAGACGGAATTGTCAACGGCCGAATCGCCCTATTTCCGCTACAGGGCGATCTATCACAGGTCCTTATACTCAGAAGCGCGGCCCTGGCTTGAAGTCCAGAAAATTCGATCGGATGGAGTGGCTTCAGAACTGCTTTGGTCGAAAAAAATAGATGCATTCAGCAATGATGTCACCACAAAAGCCGTCGGTGAAATATGCGGTAAGGATGCGCCGCCGGATTTTGACTGTGAAGCTAAAATCGGGTGCTGCAAAATGGACAGCATTCGATGGGATAAACTGGAACTCTCCTATAAAATTTATATGAGAAACGTGGACATTAAAGGTGTCCGCACTTTTCAATGCAGGGCGGACAGGCTTCCTTACGATGATTTTACGGTTGTTTGTGCGGAGGAACCTGAATAGAAAATATCAAATCGTTCAAGCATATTTCAGGCCACTTTGTGTTTAGATATCCGCTCGCGGTGCAGGCTTACTCTTTCGATATTTTAATCACGACATCCTTGGGCAGGGCCAGTCTGGATGCCACTTCAACAGCCTTGATTATCCCGACGGGAACGGGGCAGGCGGCGTGGTAGCAGTACTTCAGCCCCATTTCGAGCGTCTTGGGTGTAGCCCGTTTGGCCGAAATTTCCTGCATGGGATTGACCTCGGGGAGTTCTTCGCCAAGCTGCTGGATCGCCTTGCAACTACTGGTGATGTTCAGTTTGCATACTTTCCCGTCCATGGTCGCTTCAACCGTTGTGGTATGACCGCAGACTCCGGAACTGATCTCTGATTTTGCCATTATTTCTCCTTTGCGCAACCGGGGGGCTTTCCATCAGTAAAGCTTGCCATCCATAGCAGGAATTGCAACCGGAGATCAGCCTTTTTCAAATGGAAAAGAATACGGCAGATTGAGTTCGTCCCGCATGGTACAGAGTTGCCGTTGGAGGACGGAATCCAAGGGGACGCCTTTGTCCCTATATTTCTGCCAGGCAAGGTATTCCTTTTCGCCGCACGTATAAATGCGTTCCTGGCCGGGGGCCTTTGCCGATGCCCGCAAACCCCGCAGGATATCCCCGGTGGTTTTCTTGAAGGAGGCCGGATCCGTGAAGCATTCGATGTCGATGGCCATGAAAAAGTGACCCAGGGCATAGGGGATAGGATTTCCCTGTTCGTCCCGACCGTTGAGACGTTTCAGAAAGGCTCCCTGCTGCAGGGCCGAGGAAAGAATTTCGACGACGGTAGTGAACCCGTAACCTTTATACCCGCCCGTTTCTTCACCCAAGCCGCCGATCGGCGTGAAGGCGCACTTTCCCTGGAGCAGTTTCTCCAGGATGCTATTGGGATCGGTTTCCGTTTCGCCGTCGCTGTTGACGACCAGGCCGGCGGGACAGCTCAATCCCTGCCGGGCGAATGCCTCGACTTTCCCCCGTTGGATTATGGATGTCGCATAGTCATTGGTGAAAGGGAATTCTTCGTCGGTCGGGAAGGCGAATACAAGGGGATTGGTTCCCATCATATTATCTATGCCGTGTGTAGGAGCGATGGAGGGGCGGGCATTCGTGGCTGTAATACCGATCATATCGGCTTCGACGGCCATAAGGGGATAATGGGCCGCATATCCGTAGTGGGTGGAGTTTCGGACCGTTACCACGCCAATGCCGTGGACGCGGGCCTTTTCGATGGCCATTTCCATGCTCCGCTTGGCTATAACCATGCCCATGCCGTGGTTTCCGTCGACTACAGCGGTTGCTTTGCGGTCGCGAACCACCTCGAATTCCGCATCCGGAAACTGGATTCCCCCCTGGACGATACGGTCGTAATAGATCGGTTTCAGTCGGCCGACGCCGTGAGAGTAAATGCCGCGCTTGTCGGCGTTGATGAGGACCTCCGCGCAGACTCTGGCATCGGCATCTGCAACGCCTACGCCCTTGAAGACATCCACCATGAAGTTTTCCAGCAGATCAAAGGATATCCATACGTTCGGTTCAGCCAAAATGCACTCCTGTTCACCAGTAAAATTGAAAAATGAGGAGTAAGAATACCACAACCGATCCGTTCGAAATATTTATAAAATTATCGGAATCGGCCGGACCAAAGGACGGATTTTCGGCGACAGGCGCGGTTCCGCCGCAGAATATGGCTTAATTAGCGAATGCCGGCGTTCGGGCTGCACGGCTTGAAGTTTTTGGCGCCGTTTCAGCGACGCAGGGTGGCCATAAGTCTTTTGGGAAACAACAGCAGTTCCAGCGCGGATTGAATGTCCGAGGTGACAATTTTCGCTTTCAGCACGGATTCCACGGCGGCGCCTTCGGGGCCGATGACGGCAATTCCCAGGGCGGCGTGTTCCAGCATTGCTGCGTCGTTGGCTCCGTTTCCTACGGCGACAACGCTTTCGGCATCCAGTTTTTCTATGTAATCCAGCTTGGCCTTCACCTGGTTCTCGACGGGAATTTTTACGGCTTCCATGGAAAGAGTCCGGTTGATGGCTTCCTGTTTGCCGTGGGTGTCGGCTGTGACAAGATGAATGTCGAGTTTTGAGTGCAGTTCTTTGAGTAGAGGTACGGTGCCTTCAATCAGATGCCCGTCTTTTGCGAGCGTCCCGTTGACATCAAGGACCAGGTGGCGGAATGTAAAAGTTCTGAATCCGGGAATTTCAACAGTGATCATCGGGAGCCCCCTATGGCAAGATAATGTCCGGAATCGGTACCGTGCTGCGGATCAGGAGCAATCCCGGAGACGAGCTTGCTTGTCGACGGGATTGTCTCCTGCATTCGCTTGATGGACCTGCGCGAAGCGTTCGCGCTATCGTTGTATTATACAGCATTATTCCGTATTACCGCATGTTGCACGGTCTGCTGCAATAAGGAAGGGATTATGAGGATTTCCATCGTAGAGCTCAGAAAATTGACCATAGCCGCCCTTAAAAATCAGGGATACAAGGAAGATGAAATATCGATTATCAGCGAAATCCTCTTGTATGCGCAGCTTAGGGGAAACAATCAGGGAGTGGTTAAACTGATCGGCCAGGGCATGCCGAAAGATCCCAACGTCAAAGGGATCGAAATTGAAAAGGAAACTCCCCTGTCGGTACGGCTCAACGGAAATCAGAATCAGGCAATGCTGGTTGTGAGCAGGGCGCTGGAATTCGTTCTGGAGAAGGCGAAAAAGAGCGGTTTCGCGCTGGCCGGGACCAACAATACCAGCACCTCCTCCGGTGCCGTAGGATACTTCGCCGGAAAGATCGCCGCCGCGGGTTTTATAGGATTTGTTTTCTCCAGAGCTCCGGAGAGGGTCGCGGCTTATGGTTCGTACAAGCCCGTATTCGGGACCAATCCCATTGCGGTTGCTCTTCCCGCGAAACCTGATCCCGTGGTTCTGGATATGTCCACAGCCTCCATGTCTTTTTACGGAGTCATAGAGGCCAGGACCGCCGGCACGCGTCTGCCGGAGGGAGTCGGCTATGACGCCGGCGGAAATCCGTCAACCGATCCTGCCGCGGTTGCCGCGGGAGCCCTGAGATCTTTCGACGGCGGATTTAAGGGTTCCGCATTGGCCATGATGGTGGAAGCGCTGGCCGGTCCATTGACGGGCGCCTCTTTCAGCGGTCAACAGGACAGCAAAAAAAATTGGGGGCACTTGATATTCGCCATCGATCCGAATCTGCTTGGGGACAGGGATGCGTTTCAATCAAACCTCAAACGCCTGATCGCCAATATTAAAGGGTCGACCGGACTGCCCGGAGTTGAAGAGATACCGGTTCCGGGAGAGAGAGGCGATGCCATTCTGAAAAAAACTATGGAATCGGGAGAGGTTGAGATCGAGAAAAAGCTCCTGGAGGGTTTGAGAAAAGCAGCGGGCTAGTTTTCCTATTCTTCATACCGGATCGGCAGGTATTCCGGTATCCACATGGCCCGGCGAACCGTTTCCTCCAATCCTTCAAGGATTGCCTCTTCGGCATGCCCCTCTTTTACGGCGCGCCGTATGGTCTCACAGGCGACCGAGTGGGAGCATTCCCGTATGTAGGTCAAATTTGGATAAACGGCGGATTCGTCCAGGTCTTTTTGCGTTACCATTGCGGCCATTGCCTTGGCTGAATCTAGGAACATGCCGTCCGTCACGCGGCGCGCCCGGGATACCGCAACTCCCAATCCCACGCCGGGGAAGATAAGGGCGTTGTTTGCCTGGCCGATACGAAAGCGCTTTCCGTTCATTTCGACCGGATCGAAGGGGCTGCCCGTGGCAACGATGGCTCTTCCTCCGGACCATGAAAGGGCGTCGGAGGGTATGACTTCGGTCTTGGATGTGGGGTTGGAAAGGGGAAAGATTATGGGCCGTTCGTTGAATTCGGCCATTTTCCTTACAACGGCTTCCGTGAACGTTCCGGCATGGCCCGATGTGCCGATTAAAATGGTTGGCTTGACGTTATCGAGGGTCTCTTCGAGGCTGATCCTGGATTTGTCTCTGCAGGCATACCCGTTGATCTCCGAAGTGGCGCGGGCGAACTTGAGCTTGAAGTCGGCCAGGCCTTCGCGGTCCTTGGCGCAGAGGCCCTGGCTGTCGACCGTCCATATACGCTCGATGGCTTCCTGCTCGCTGAGACCGTCCTCCTGCAGGGCGGCGACAAGCAGGTCGGAGATGCCCTGAGCCGAGGCGCCGGCGCCGGCAAAAACAATCCTTTGTTCGGCCATGGGTTTTCCCGTTATTCGCAGGGCGCTGTACAAGCCGGCAAGGACGACGCCGGCGGTTCCCTGGATGTCGTCGTTAAAGGAACATATCTCGTCGCGGAACCGGTTGAGCTGGTGGATTGCATTTCCCTTCAGGAAATCCTCCCATTGCAGACAGACATAGGGGAATACTTCCTTTACGGCCCCTACGAATTCATCGATAAACTCCTGGTAGGCTTCCCCGCGAATGCGTTTTTGCCGCAGACCGATATAAAGAGGATCCTCGAGTCTTTCCTCGTTGTCGGTTCCAACGTCGAGGGTGATTGGGATAGTGCTGTAAGGCGATACGCCGGCGCACAGGGTGTACAGGCAGAGTTTGCCGATAGGAATTCCCATGCCTCCGGCTCCCTGGTCGCCGAGGCCAAGGATGCGTTCCCCGTCGGTTACGACGATTATGGACGGATTTTCGATACCCACGTTTCTGAGAATACGGGCAATGTTGCCCCGGTCGTGGTAACTTATGTAAACCCCGCGTCCCCGTCGGTAAATGTGTGAAAATTTCTGGCATGCTTCACCCACAACCGGCGTGTAGACAACGGGCATCATCTCTTCGATATGCTCAAGAAGCAGGCGGTAGTACAGGGTTTCATTTCGGTCCTGGAGCGCCGTCAGGTAGATGAATTTCTCAAGGTTCGTTGTTTTGCTCGAGAAATTCTCGTAGGTTCTGTCGAGCTGCTGCTTCATGTTGGATATCTGCGGAGGCAGCAATCCCTCGAGATCCAGTTCCTCCCGCTCCCGATTGGAGAACGCGGTGCCTTTGTTGGTTTCATAATTGAACAGCAATGCCCGACCTTTGGTGGATACGGCCATGTAGCGTTGTCCTGTAGCCTGATCGATCTTGATGCTGAATTTCATGATAGCGCCTTTCCATTAGTAACGGATCCGGGAAAAGACCGGCCTTGGTTGTTCTGTACTATCCCCAACTGGCATAATATTTAATTATAACACGGTTCCCGATTGAATAGCTTTACTAATATGCTTTTCAAAGATAGCCCCGGCCTCTTACATATCGCGAACCGGGGCCTACGGCAGGAAATTGGTTGTTGGTGAACGAGAGTTGGAAGACCGGGACGTCTTCCATTCAGAGCTTGATTACTTTGCAGCGCTTTCCCGTTTCACTCCCAGTTTCACCAGGATGTCTTCCATCAGGCACCATCGTGTCAGGGCCGACTGAAAAAGGTTCAGTCCCACGAAGGCCGTAAACAAGTACCAGTAGGGACTTACCCAGTGACCAAGAGCGAGGCTGATCAATATAAAGCTTCCGGCAACCAATCGGATCCATCTTTCGACAACCATAATCAACTTCCTTTCTTGATATGCTTTCCAGTCGAACTGTTAGCCTGAATCCTTGACTTCGAATTGTTACCGAAGGTTTCCCGTTTCAGGTTTCCCGTTCCCGGTTCAATACTGGACAGGGAACGTTGAAAGGAAAAGGGGGGATGGATTTAAGGATCCGGGCTATGTTTTCGAAATATGCTTCATATATAAATTTTGTTCCTTAATATAACCTCTGTCCAGGCGTTACTATTTTCAGGACTGTATCCCGGCTGGTGCCGCCGATTGCGCGCGCTTCAGTTCACGGCCGCGCATCATGTAGAAAAGTACCGGGACCGTCATACGGCTCAGAAGAAGGGATGCGACTTCGCCCGCCATCAGCGAAATAGCCAGACCCTGGAATATCGGGTCGGCCAGAATGACGGCGGCGCCGACGACAACCGCTGCGGCGGTAAGCATCATGGGACGGAAACGCACGGCGCCGGCATCCACGACCGCCTGGGCCAGGGATTCTCCATGGCTGAGGCGGAGTTCTATGAAGTCCACCAGAATAATCGAGTTCCGTACGACGATACCCGCTCCGGCGATGAACCCGATCATGGAAGTTGCCGTGAAGAAGGCTCCAAGAGCCCAGTGCCCCGGCAGAATTCCTACCAGGGAAAAGGGTATGGCGGCCATAATCACCAGGGGCGTCTTAAAGCTCTGGAACCACGCAACGACCAGGATATAAATAAG
>JAFGTD010000055.1 GCA_016934295.1 Acidobacteriota bacterium | reverse complement strand
GAGCAATAATTTCAAGCCGCCTCAAGGCGGCTTTTGTATTGTCGTCGCCTTTTTGCTGTTGAATCCATTTATTTGATAAAAAGAGGGGATTTATATCGAAAAGGTCGGATGCTGTTTTATTACTGCTGAAATCATCAGACACCTAAAAGCGGGATTGGGCGCATATCGGCAGCGGTTCTGTTTCTACCAGCCCGTCCATGACCAACTTGATGAATTCGCCCCGGTTGAATGTGGAAATCCCGAAATGCGCGCGCTGATGATCCTGATCCAGAAATACCGTCACGCCTGATAAATCTTTATTCCCCGCCCGTGTTCTTTCGACGGCGTTGAAGCATTTATGCCCCCGGTCGGGTACACGGCGGATAAAATCGCCGATTCCAAAACAGTTTTGTCGGCCGGTTTATCAATAAACGCGGAAATGCCATGAAAATGCATATCGGCTTCCTCGCACACGTTCCTGAATCCGGAGCAGACGATGATGGGAGTGTCCGTTCCGTATCTCCGGACTTCGGAAATGAACTCCAGCCCGTGGATGTTCGGCATTTTTATGTCCGTGACGACCGCATCCGCCCCCGCCTGCCGCAAGATCGTAAGTGCCTCCGGTGCGCTTTTGGCCGTGAATATCAGGAATGGTGATTTTCTGAACATGCGATCGTAGGATTTCAGGATATTAATGTCGTCATCCACGAAAAGAATGCGCTTCGGGGCGCCCGTTTTTGCGTCCAGGATTCGTTTTACTCGATCTTTCAATGCGTCCGGTTGTTTGGCGATGCTGACTGCCGGATCGTTGGGGAGTTTTTCCAACGGCGCGGCGCCTTTCGTATCCAAAGAAAACAGGACAATGGGAATCTGCGGAAAACTTTTTCTCAAATTCAGGAGCGTATCCAACCACTTCCACTGTGATAGATCCGGCTTCAGTAAGATCAGGTCGCAGGAATGATCTTTCCCGAACCGATTTCCGCCGTCTTCGACGGGCACCAACCGCAGTTCAAATCCCGATTCATTTACATAACGTCGAATCGGCGTCAGCCAATTTTCATTATCATCGACCGGGTGGCAACCTATGGTTATCGACTTCATGGATTTTCACCTCTTAACGTTTTTAAATGCCGCATTTCATACGCTTGAGGATGCTTCCTATTATTCCCCGAGGCCTTTCAACGCCGCCGGGTTTTTCGGGACAAACACGCGGAACGGCTCGTTTATTACGGCCCTTCCGCTGAAATTCTTCAGTTTCTCAATAAGTACTTTGCTGATTTCATTGCCGCGGGCGATCAGCAATAAACCTTGCGCCGTTCTCAGATCCTCGGACAGCACCATGCCCGGCATAAGCTCCGCCACGCTTACATCCCGAGCCGTGTATTCGTTTTCGATATCCAGCACGTCTTTTAGGGCTTTCAGTACGCTGGGATCGTATTTCCCGGGGATTTTTTTCATTTCATCCAGCGCTTCAGCCTTCCGGCAACCACGGTCTTCGAGCGTGTGGAAATCCAGAACCACCTTTAAAATTCTGGCTCCGAGCGGGATGGCGTCGCCGCCTGCCCCCTCTTTGGGAAAGCCCGTCCCGTCGTAATTTTTCAACTGGCACGCGACGATTCGGCTGACCTCCTCCAGGCGCGGGATATGGGCGAGCAAACCGGCGGCTACTTTGGGGTGCGAGAATACGATCCTCTCTTCCTCCCCGCTGAGATCCTGGCCGGACTGCATTTTACGGACGGTATTTTCAGGAAGCGTGGCGTATCCGATCTGCGACAGCATCGCCGCGGTCTCTATTTGCCAGTAATCGGCGATTCCCATCTGCGACGCGATATGGACCGACAAGCGCTTAATCCTGTTGGAAAGGCCGAAAACTTCGGGGCTGATGACCGACAGCAGCTCCATCAGCATATTGATGCTGCCTTTCAGGGTTTTTCCCAGCAGCTCTTTTTCCGCCGTCGTCAATCGATACTTCTCCATCCCTTGCGATATGGTACGGATCAATTCTTCCGGGTGGCAGGGCTTCGTAAGAAAGCGGAAAATGTTGCCTTCATTAAACGCGCGGATCGCAATGTTCAGGTCCGCATTGCCGGTAAGAATGATTCGCGTGCTGTCCGGGCATTCTTTCGCCGCCAGGGCGAGAAACTGGATGCCGCTCATCCCGGGCATGCGCAAATCCGATACGATGACTGCAAACGGCCCGACCGACCGCACTTCCTCCATGGCTTGTTCCGGGCCTTCCGCCGTCTTTACCGTAAACTTGTCCCGCAGCTGCCGTTTCAATGAATGCAGCACATTCGAGTCATCGTCCACAAGAAGAACATTGCTATTCGCCGTCAAGGAGCATCCTCCTTCAGCGTGCATGCCCGGATCCAGCCGGCAACGCGATCCGACAAACCCAGGCGTTCGTAAAAATCGAAATCCATGTCGGGCCGCGCGGCGCTCTCTCCGTTCGATTTCGTATTCTTTAGAAAGTGTTCTATCGCGTTTGCAGCATGCACGATTCCGAGGGGCTCCAGCCCGTCGACGGGACAATCGCCGGGCACGTGGTGAAATGCTAACGTCTCAACTAAATTTTCAGGCAGTCCCCACAGACCCATCAGGTATGCGCCCACTTGGGAATGGCTGGTTCCGAACGTGCGAATTTCCGCCTCATGGACGCTCAGTTTCCCGCTTTCGGATAAGGCTAGAACTTCCCTGTAATCTTCAGGCAAATTGTCGGCCAGCACGAGTTTTCCGATATCATGAAGGACGCACACCATAAAAATGCAATCGGATGTTTCCTTGTCCATTCCCTCAAAATCCGCCAGGATCTTGGCCAGGCGAGCAGTTTCCATACTGTGCTCGTAAACACCCTCGATGAATCCGGGAGGTACCTTGGCGGGATCGAATTTCCGGAATAAACCGAATGCGAGGACGAGAGACTTGACGATATCGAGGCCGAGGAGGACGGCGGCGTCGGAAGGATTCGAAACCTGCCTGGAGCGTCCGAAGAAGGAGCTGTTCACCAATTGCAGGAGCTTCGCGGTCATTCCCATGTCTTTGGCGACAATGTTTCCTACCTCCCTTATGGAACAGTCTTGTTTTTGAATGGCATCCAGAAGCTCCGTATACATGCTTGGAAGGCTGGGGATGTTTTCTATTCTGGAAACCAGCCGTTTAAGCGATTCATCGGCCAGTATATCCATGAGACTGCAAGCCCTTCTAACGGCAGCCTTCAACTCATCTGCATTGGACGGTTTTGAGATATATTGGTGGGCGGGGCCGACGGATTTCTTGATCATATCCTCATCCGCATGACCGGAGAGGACGATCCGAACCACGTGAGGATATTTTTCCTTCACAACCGTCAGCAGCTCGGCGCCGTTCATGCCCGGCATGCGCATGTCGGTGACAACCACATCCATCTTTCGGACGGAGAGGATGCCCAGGGCTTCTTCCCCGCTCTCAACGAATGTCATTTCCCATTCCGCGCGCATGCTTCGAAGCATGCGTTTCAAACCGTCCAGCACCCTGGGTTCGTCATCGACAAACAGAATCTGTTTTTTCATGATGCCCGCCAGTCATGCAACCGGATCCGAAACCGGCATTTGAATGATGAATGCGGTTCCCGTGCCTTCCTTGGTTTCGAACGACAGGGAGCCGCCGTGCTTCTCGCATACGACGCTGTGTGCGATGGCCAATCCCTGTCCCGTTCCCTTGCCTACCGGCTTGGTGGTGAAAAACGGATCGAAAATACGGTGCCGGATATTCAGTGGGATTCCGCATCCCGTGTCTTCAATCCTGATCTCAACGCGGTCTTCCTTTGACCGTGTGCGGATGGTGATCGTCCCTTTGGCGCCGCCGCGGGATCCGTCGGCCTCGGCGATGGCGTGGGCGGCGTTGATGATCAGATTCAGAAAGACCTGGTTCAGTTCCCCGGGCAGGCACCACACGGGGGGCAGGTTCGGCTCCAGGTTCATGACTAGATCGGCCACATATTTCCATTCATTCCTTGCGACGACGCTTGTGCTTTCCAGAGCCCGGTTGATATCCACCGCGGTCTTAACCTCGCTTCCCGGGTGGGAAAATTCCTTCATGGAACGAACGATGGTGCTGATCCTGTCCACTCCCTCCAGGGTTTGTTCGATGGCGCCGGGTATTTCTCCCTCCAGGTAGGAAACGTCCAGATCTTCGATCAGGGTTTCGAGTTTCCGTGCCGGATCATCCGGGGGCAGCCCGTTTTTCACGGCTGCCAGCAATCCGCGAACCGGCTCCAAAAGCCTCAGAAGATCGTTAAAAGCCCCCTGTAGGAAGCGGGTATTGTCCCCGACATATTGCGTCGGCGTATTGATCTCATGGGCGATTCCGGCGGCCAACTGGCCGATGCTCTCCAATTTCTGCGCCTGCGCCAGCTGATCCTCCAGTCGCTTTCTTTCGGTAATATCATTGCCCATGATCAGAACCCCGGTTTCACCGGCAACACCGCCGGCGAATGTGCTGATTCTCAAATCGAGAAAACCGTTTTTCCCGTCCGCTCCCGTGAAGCGTACATCAACCAAAGAAACCGTCTGGCCGCGTTTCCGGCAGGAAGATAATCCTTCTTCTATACGGTCCCATTCCCATTGGATGCCCGAAGAGCGCAGGGAGAAGCCCAACACCGTATCTGCTGCAAGGCCCAAAATACGTTCGGCCGCTTCGTTCCACTGGATAACCCTGCCGTCTCCGGTAATTCCGATCAGAATGGAGGTGATGCCGGAAAAAAGAGCTTCCATTTCCCGGTGGTTCTGCTGAATCTTTAGTTCACACTCCTTGCGTTCGCTGATGTCGACGAAACTGCAGATCAGGTAGAGTCGCCCGTTGATCTTGATTTTCTTGATGGTTTTAAGGACGGGCAGCGACCGGTCGTCTGCAGTCTGCAGATTGGTTTCGACTTTTTCGACCGTTTTCGCTTTATACAACAGAGAACAGGCGCCGTTTTTATCGGGACAGATGCTCTCATGGCATATTTGACCGATGACGTCCTTTCTGGACCGGCCGACAAGTCGGGCGGCATACGCGTTGATGTTGACGATGATGTGCGAGGCCTCATCGACGACAACCACCCCGGTCATAACCGACTCCAGGATGGTGTTGAGCATGGTTTCGTTTTCCCTGAGCGCCGTTTCGCTTCTTTTTCGCTTGGTAATGTCGGATACCGTAAACTGAACCGCATCCTGTCCATCCCACCGCAACTTCATGACCCTGCACTCCAGCCAGATGATGGAACCGTCCTTTCTTTTCCCGCGATACTCGTAGCGTATCGGCGCCCAGTCGCCGGATTGACGGGCCTGAAAATAGCCGACCAAACGATCGTGCTCCTCGGGCGCGATCAGCGGCGATATGGTTTCCAGACTGAAAAATTCGTCTTTGGTGTATCCGTGGAGATCGAGGTAAGCCTGATTGACGAAGACCGGTCGCATATCGCAGTGGATCATTATTCCCATGGTGGATCCCTCGACCAATCCCCTGAAGCGCCCTTCGGCCTCGCGCAATTCCATTTCGGCTCGTTTGCGTTCGGTCACGTCGAGCATGATGCCGACGAGACCCGCCACCCCGCCGCCGGTACTCCTGAATACGGCCTTGCTGAAGTGGATATCGTGAAATACCCCTTTGGCGTCCGCAACCCTGGCTTCATAAGCCTGCCGGCACTTCTCGTGGAAAAGCTTCAAATCCTCCTCATGATATACGTCGGCCAGTTCCCTGGGCGCAACCTCATACACGGTTTTTCCTATAATCGTTTCACGCGTTTGCCCGATGAATTCTGAAAACGCGGTGTTGCAGCCCCGGTATTTTCCCTCGGTATCCTTGAAGAAAATGGGTTCGGGAATGGCGTCGATGAGCGTCTGCAGGAAAACGAGCTGATCCTGGTATCGGGATTTCAGATCCTCGCTTGCAGCCTTAGCCTCTTCGAGACTGCGTATCATGCGGGTCAGCTCAAAAGTGCGTTCCTGGACGGTTTTCTCCAGAGTGTCCCGGTAGCCGGCCTGATCCTTTTCCAGCCTGCGCCGCGCCAGGGCGTTGGCCACGTTGACGAGAACGTGAATTCTCTCGAAGGGTTTGACGATATACCCGTAAATCCCTATCCCCAGTATCTCGCCGGCCTTGACGGGATTGTCGATGACGGTGTTGACGACAATGGCGGTATCCGGGTACCGGTTCCTGACGAAGCGTGCAAAATCCGTCCCCGATTCTCCCGGCATGTTGATGTCGGTGAGAACCAGCGCGTATTCTTTTTCGGCCAGGCGATTCCTGGCCTCGGCCGCGTCGCCCGCCGCGTC
>JAFGTD010000054.1 GCA_016934295.1 Acidobacteriota bacterium | reverse complement strand
GGAGATATTGGCCTTCCTATTTCGACCGCGATTCCGATGCCGACTCCGACCCCGATTTATGTAACTGTCAAACTTTTACTGCCTCCCCGGCAGAGCCGGGGGATCTCCCTGGTAATTAGGAGTAACAGGCCGGTTTTCACCGATCCGAAAGGGTACGTTTACGCTCCTTATACATGCGATCGTAGTAGGTCAGATACTCCCCGCTGCGTACATTGGCAACCCATTCCGAGTTCCGCCGGTACCACTCTATCGTCTCCCGCAATCCATCTTCAAAAGGAATTTGCGGACGCCAGTTCAGCTCGTTTTCCATCCTGGTCGGATCGATGGCATAACGCCTGTCGTGCCCGGGGCGATCCTGGACAAATGTGATCAGGCTCTCATCCCTGCCGAGTTCTCTCAGGATGCGCCGCGCGACTTCCAGATTTGTGTATTCCTGCCTTGCGCCGATATTATAGACCTCTCCTTCATTACCCTGCTGCAGGACCTTATCGACAGCGGCGCAGTGATCCCCGACATGAATCCAGTCCCGCACGTAGAGACCGTCTCCGTAAACCGGCAGGGGCAGTTCATTCACGGCATTGCTGATAAACAGCGGGATCAGCTTTTCCGGAAACTGATTCGGCCCATAGTTATTGGAACAGCGCGTTACGATCCCGGGAAAGTTGTGCGTACGGCAGTAGCTGCGCACCAGAAGATCCGCGGAAGCCTTGCTTGCGGCGTACGGGCTGTTCGGCGCAAGGGGCGTATTCTCCGTAAAAGCACTCTCCGGCCCCAGGCTGCCGTATACTTCATCCGTTGAGATCTGAAGATATCGCCCGATTTTTTTCATCCGGCATAATTCCAACAGATTCAGCGTTCCGACCACATTGGTCCGGACAAACTCCTCCGACTTCAGGATGCTGCGATCCACATGCGACTCGGCGGCAAAGTGAACCACCGCATCGATGCCCCCGTCGAGTATCGCGGCAACAACTTCCGCATCGCAGATATCTCCCTGTACAAAAGTATAGCGGGAATCTTTTTCAACACCGGCCAGGTTTTCGAGATTGCCGGCATAGGTCAGCTTGTCCAGATTCACAACCTGCGCGTCGGGATGCCGCGCTAAAACGTAACGGATAAAGTTCGAACCTATAAATCCGGCCCCTCCTGTAATCAATAGTTTTAACATAGCCGTTCTTCCCCGCCTGCATCGCTGAAAGTTGATATCAAATATCGTAACGCTGCCCGCAGGCAATCCTATTTTTCTTCAAAATTCCGGCGTACAAGATTGGATGCGCGAAGAAGAGACTCGAAGGTTCCTGCATCGGTCCACCAGCCGTCCATGATGTCGTAACGCATCCGGCCTTTTTCGATATAGCAGTTGTTCACATCCGTAATTTCAAGTTCCCCGCGCTTTGAAGGTTTGAGAGTTTTTATAAATTCAAAAACATCCGGATCATACATGTAAACGCCGGTTACCGCATACCTGGAGTCGGGATTCTCCGGCTTCTCGACAATCCGGACAATCTTGTCATCCCGGATTTCCGGAACTCCGAAACGTTGAGGATCCGGGACCTCTTTCAGGAGAATTCTCGCTCCGGATCCCTGTTTTTTAAAATTCTCGACATACTCCGCTATGGAGTGTTCAAAAATATTATCTCCCAGGATGACGCACACGGGTTTTCTGTCCGCGAAAAACTCCGCCAGCGACAGCGCCGCTGCGATGCCGCCCTCCCCCTCCTGGTAGGCATAATTGATGTGGTCCAATCCGAATTCTTTTCCATTTCCCAGAAGGCGCAGAAAGTCCCCGGCGTTCTTCCCTCCGGTTACGATAAGGATATCCCGGATGCCCGCATCCACCATCATTTCGATGGGATAATAAATCATCGGCTTGTTATAAATAGGCAGCAGGTGTTTATTGGTAATTTTTGTGAGCGGAAAAAGTCTCGTTCCGAGGCCTCCGGCCAGAACAATGCCTTTCATGATAATTTCCTTAAAATAGCGGTTTAATGACTTATGGCTTCATTCCCGATCCGCATTGCCGGTGCATTCAGGACCATTATATACGGCGCTTATTTTTCTGCGGAGGAATTCCACCGGAATCCTTCCGGCAAAGTTCGTGCAGCTTGGCATATTTAAAGAAAGCCGAAACGGCTCCCATCACAGCCACGGTAAAACCCGCTGTTCCGTCCAGGAATCCGCATTTCAGCAGATACGCCCGGATAAAAACCGCCAATGGTTTTCCGAAAAGCATCCAGGAGGACGCGCGCCTGCCTTTTCGCCTGTAATCGAGTGCGGCCAGAGTCGTATAGCTTTCCAGCCGTTTCAGGTACTCGGAAAAATTGCGGTACGTAAAGTGCTGAATCTCGCCTCTCAGCATCCCGGCAGCCCCGTCGGTCTGCACCGATTCATGCACCCGGCCGCCCTGCCATTTGCCATGCCTGCGATCAAATAATCGCAACTGGTAATCCGGATACCAGTCCCCGTGTTTTATCCAGCGCCCCATGAAAAACGTCGCCCGGGGTATTCTATATCCCGACTCCCGGAAACCCTTGCGGTTCAGGGCTTCGATCTCGTCCTGAAGCTTCGGGGAGACTCTCTCGTCTGCATCCAGCGAAAGAATCCAGTCATTGCATGCCTTTTCAACAGCATAGTTTTTTTGATCTACATATCCCGTCCAGTCCCTGTAATAAATCTTATCCGTGAACCTGCGGCATATATCCAATGTGGCATCCTCGCTGCCGCTGTCCACAACGATAATCTCATCGACCCATGAGAGGGACTCCAGTGCTTCAGCGATATTGCGTTCTTCATTGCAGGTGATTATGGTTGCCGATATCGGAGGCATAGAATGAATCCCTCAACCCTGCCTGAATTCAGACATTGCGAATTACGATCGGAGCCGCCCGGTAAAACCGTTTCAGCAGGAGAAGAATTTCCCTGTCGGAGCGCTTCGCCGCATTCCGGTTTTCTTTTCTTTTCCGCCGGATCACGCCCAGGTTCCGCAGGCCTGTAAGAACGGCCCAGTAAAAAGGCCAGTCCAGCCGGAGCCAACTCACCACGAACCTTATGACAATCGATGCCAGATGCACTGCGAACATACCACGGTCGTGAAGCAGTATCCAATGCATCAGAATCCGGCTGCGTCGGGAAAGCCTGTCCCGGGAACGGTATTTATAGCGCCGGCTCATCGTCTGGCTGGCATCGTGGTAGGCAACGCTTCGGGGTTCGTATTTAACCAGCCAGCCGCGCTTCCATCCCCGGTAGGAAATTTCAATATCCTCATACATGGCCGTCAGGGGATCGAATCCGCCGATACTCAGAAATTTTTCACGGTCATACGCAGAGAAAGCTCCGATTGCCGCAAAGGACAGTAACGGCTCGTCAATGCCATCGGGAGACAATACATCATAATTAAGATAACTGCTCCACATTCCCCTGCGGAATTGCCCGATTTTTCCGCCGTTACAGAAAATGTCCCCCTTCTGGTTGTACATCTTTCCCGTTACGGCAAAAACCGTTGGATCTTCGAAATGGCCGACAAAAAAATCGATGCAGTCCGCTTCCAGGCGGACATCGTTATTCAGCAGCAGGACTATGGGGAAACGCGCGTGTAAAAATCCCGTTTGACAGGCGGCACAAAAGCCCTGGTTCTTCTCGTGCGCGACGGCATTTACCTCTTTTTCATACCGGGACCGGAGCCATTGCATCGTATCGTCTCCACCCGCATCCTCGACGACGACAATTTCCGTCCGGCAGCCCCGGATTTCGCTGTAGACTTTGGCGGCTTTAATAACGGAGGGGAGATACGCTTCCAGCAGATGCCGGCCCCGCCATGTCGGTATAACAATTGAAATATCCATAATAACCGTGAACTTATACCTCTGGCAGCCCGCACTTCTTGCCGGGATTTTACGTGAGGTGATTCAGCAAGGCTGATTTTATAGGGCGAACACCAACTTGTCCGCCGAAGCTCGAAGAGCGAAGGCGGAAGGTTCGCCTACTGGGGCACTGCTTCAGGACTCGGTTCTTCCGGTTCGATAACTGTAAAGTCCGTCGAAGCCTCATGGGTTCGATTCGCGATCGCATCCAGGATCGATATCTCCAGCGTATACTCTCCCGGCGTAAAATCGTTCAAGGGGATCTGCGCCAATAAAACTACCCGCTCCCCGGAAAAAAGCTGTACGGTGGATCCCGATATATCTTCAACCTGCGCCAGAATCTCTTCATCTCTTTTCAATGTATATGTAATTTCCAGAACCGGCTTCAGGTCCGTCTGGTCGATTGCCACATTATAGATCTGCATGTATGGAATCAGGTTTTGGCCCGGCAGATACTCGGTATGCACCATGGGAACAACCTTGAGATCCCCGAGAACATACTGTTCCAATCGATCCATATTAGTTGGAGCCTGCTTAACCGAACGGGCAAGAATGATGGAACTCGATTGAAGTATTCCTTCCTCATACTTCGGAACGGCCAGCGGAATGGTCTGGGTTCCCATTTTTTCACTGTTGACATCTTTTAATACAAGATCGAGCTTATATCTCTGTCCCGGGCGAAGGGATACCAGTTTCTGGAATTGAGAACGCTGGTCTTTGCCCTTTTCGAAATTATCATCCGAAAATTCAGCGGCTATTTCTTCTTCAAATTCAAATTCAATGCGGCCGGTAAGTGTGGTTATCATCCCATAGACGTTCAGAGACGCCCGGTTTACATCCAGCTCTTTCTTGAATTCCAGATTCCTGTTGCTGATATCCACCGTGATCGGCACCAGGACTTTCTCGGAAGACAGCCGTATGTAATCCATCCGGACACTGTAGGGAAGGGGGTTGTAGCTTATACGGGTGGATACCGCTATTTTCAAATCCTCGTATTTTATCTGGGGAGGCCTTTGAAGATTGAAATACTGTTCCATCTTGGCAAATGGCGAATCTTTCTGCCACATGTTGGCCCTGTTGGGATTGGACATTTCGTTCCATTTGTAGGGAGAAAGATAGGGCCGGTCCCGCTTGTCCGCCAGGCCCAGTTCTTCGGCCGTAGTCAACCCCAAACCCTCCACATGGGTCAATGCGTCCTTCTCGCCGGGATCCATTGCCATTCTGTATTCACCGCTGTTGGTGGGATCGACGAATTCTATTTCTATATCGTTGCCAAGACCTTCGATATGCCGGTACCACCATCGCTCCCAGGGCAAAGTGGAGGTCATGCCGCCGCCTTCGCTTCTCCTCCGATAATACATGCCGCCCGTAGGATGGGTTTCCCGCTGGTCCGGCGGACCGTACATGATGTATATGCGCCCCCGGTCGGTTCTCCAGCCGTCCATGCCCGAGGAGAAATGCTGGTTTGCATAGGCAATGCGGCGGTAATGCTCTTCCCTGAACGGGTTATCGCCGATACGCTGGTCCGGGTTTCTTCGAAGCCAGAATTGCTCAATAAAATTCTCGCGCTCTTCGTCATTCCTCAATGCCTTAAAGGTAGCCTTCTCATCCTCCGTAATGATGTAGAGGACATCCTCATCAATCCACTTTTTATAGTAATTAATCTGGTCTCCCCCATCTTTTCCTGATGAACCGGTCGAGGTAAACCCGAAGAGTAATACTCCGCTATTCAAGTTGAAGCCTAAAAAGGCAAAAAGAATAACGAATCTCGAAAAACGCATGCCGAAACCTCCAGACAGATGGAATCTATAGCAGTTATTATAGATAGAACCCATTTTTGAGTCAATGCAGGGTAATTTTCAGATTCATCCAAACAATATTTAAAAATACCGTATTCGGGAAAACGGACACTCCCGCTTTAATCAACGGCATTCAAAGCGGAACAGCCGTACCCTGGAAAACATTCAAGCCAAAGTCATCATTGCAAATCCGGATTTGAGATGCCAGTATTTGCGATTGATTATTATCATTAAACCGCCGTCCCGGGAAGGGTGTTGCCATAGATTCGTTTCCAGGTAGGAAAAAAAGGCGAAAACTCATAATATTGTTTATACGTAAGCGCCTGATAATCGTTGAAAGAAAACTCTATGAAGAAATCACCAGATAAAAAAACCATTGTCTCCGGAATTCAACCGTCGGGAAATCTCCATTTGGGCAATTATTTTGGAGCCGTCCAGCAATACAAGCAGTTCATCACGGAAGGCCATGCATGCTATTACTTCCTCGCGAATTACCATGCGCTCACATCCCTCCGGGACAGAAACCGGATGCTGGAACTTACACGCAGTACGGCTGCGGATTTCGTGGCACTCGGGCTGGATCCCGAACGCTGCTCCATCTATCTTCAGAGCGATCTGTCGGAAGTATGCGAACTGCAATGGCTCCTGACCACCGTAACCCCGATGGGACTGCTTGAACGATGCCACGCCTATAAAGATAAGGTACAGCAGGGGATATCGGCCGATCACGGGTTGTTCGCCTACCCGGTTCTGCAGGCAGCCGATATTTTAATCGTCCGCGCGGACAGCGTTCCGGTCGGCCAGGACCAGAGGCAGCATATAGAGGTTACCCGGGATATCGCCGAGTATTTCAATAATTCCTATGGAGAATTTTTCATGCTTCCGGAGCCGTTTATTCCCGAAAGCGTGGCGACCGTTCCCGGACGCGACGGGCGGAAAATGTCCAAGTCCTACAACAACGCCATAGAAATGTTCGCCCCGGAAAAGGAAGTCCGCCAGCAGATATTTTCCATCATGACCGATTCCGCGTCCGTGGCGGATCCCAAAGATCCCGAAGAGAGCATTCTCTACAGCATCCTGAAGCTTTTCTGCGACTCCGATGCTCAGGCTGAATGGGCGGATCGTTTCCGCAGCGGCGGATTAGGCTATGGTGAAGTGAAAAAAGAGATCTTCTCCCTATTCATGGACAAATTCGGACCGGCACGCCGGCGCCGTCAACAGCTTGAAAAGGAACCGGAATATCTGGATGCCATGCTCAAAAAGGGTGTTGAACAGGCGCGCAAAATAGCGGCGCCCCTGGTAAAAGAGGCTCGGGATATTGTCGGGATCCCGAATCATTAACGGCAGTAGGCAGTGGGCAGTAAGCCATAAATGATGATTTTTTCGAATTTTGAAAAATCAAATTGAAAATTTAAAATTTGTATTTTCCGTATATATCCATATTAATTAACGTTAGCACGTTAGCACGTTAGCACGGCTTCCGGCTTCTAAAAATGTGATAATGGAAAAATCAAATACCAACATAAAGACACCCCCCGAAGTAAAGATATACACGGATGGCGGCTGTCTTAATAATCCCGGCCCCGGCGGTTTCGGCGCGATTCTCCTGTACGGAAACCATCGCAGGGAGCTCTCCGGCGGTTTCCGTCTCACCACCAATAACCGCATGGAAATTCTTGCGGCTATCAAGGGACTTGAAGCACTGAAGGAAAGATGCCGGGCCACGATCTACAGCGATTCCCAATACGTCGTAAATGCGATAGAAAAAGGGTGGGCACTGCGCTGGCAATCAAACGGCTGGAGGCGCAACAGGAAGGAGAAAGCCATAAATCCGGACCTATGGGAGAGACTTCTGAGCCTCTGCGATCGCCATGAAGTCCGGTTTCAGTGGATCCGGGGCCATGCCGGCACCGAAGAGAACGAACGGGCGGATCAGATAGCCAAAGAAGCGTCCACAGGGGAGGACCTGGAAATCGACGAAGTGTATGAAAAAACTGTAGACGTATAGGTTGGTCGTAATTCTGATGGTTAACGTTCAAACGTTCGACGTTGAACGTTAGACGTCCAACGTTAGAACGTTTTAAGCCTTCTCCCCTACATGGGAGGCCATTCACCCCGAAGCTCCCGGCTGCATGCTTCTTCGACTTCCGGAATCGTTTTCGGGATTTTGGGACCCAAAAGCCGCGAACCGGACGAAGTAATCAGGATGTTGTCCTCAATTCTGATTCCGCCGAAAGAGACAAATTCCTCCACCCGGCTGTAGTTGATGAAAACTTCATGCTGTTTCTCGCTTCGCCAGCGCTCGATTAAGGCGGGAATAAAATATATTCCCGGTTCCACCGTCAATACGAAACCCGGTTCCAGTGGGCGGCTGAGGCGCAGGTACTTCAGACCGAACTGACCGCTCCGCGGTTCTTTCTTCCCATATCCGACGATATCGCCGAGATCCTCCATGTCGTGCACATCCAGCCCCATCATGTGCCCGATTCCGTGGGGGAAGAAAAGCGCATGCGCTCCCGCTTCAACCGCCTCCGACGGATCGCCCTTCATCAGGCCCAGCGTCCGGAGTTCCTCCACCATGATTCTGCAGGCAGCCGTATGAACATCCCGGTAGGTAATGCCCGGCTTTGCCAGGTCGACAGCATCCAGCTGAACACGCAGGACAATCCGATAAATTTCCTTCTGGATATCCGTGAATCTCCCGCTTACGGGAAAAGTACGCGTAATGTCCGAGGCATACCCCATCGGAGATTCCGCGCCCGAATCGTTCAGCAGAAGCTGACCTCCCTGCAGCATTCCTTCGTAGGAGTTGTTGTGAAGCACTTCGCCACGCACGGTCACGATCGGGTTATAGGATTGCTGGCGATCCTTTGACAGGGCGATGGCCTGAATAAGACCCGACAGTTCGCTTTCCCTCATTCCCGGACGGGCTGCGGCCATACAGGCGCGGTGCATGCGGTCGGTAACGGAAAGGGCCTCTTCGATCTGCTCGATTTCAGCTTCCGATTTCACGCTCCGCTGTTTTGAAACCTCTTCCATCAAGATTTGCGACACTCCGGCTTTGATTTCATCCGGTGAGGCCTTTAAAAGGCCGGCAATACGATACATTGAAGAAGCGGAATACGGAGGAAGGTAGTGAATCATTCTTCCCTGTTTCCCTGCCGGTTCGATATGATTTCCCAGCTGCTTCAGCTCCTCGACCGCATCTATACCGGCATCCCATGCCAGATCGGCGATCGAGCGGCCCGGTCCGTTCCATATGACCGTATCCATGTCGGGGGACGCCGCAAACAGGATATCCTTACCGGAATCGGGAAAAGAAAGCATTGCCAGGTCCGGTTCCGATAAACCCGTATAGTATAAAAAGTGGGAATTCTGTCGGAATGGATAGGTGTTCCCCTCGTAGTTTCGGGGCTGAAGACTGTTCCCGAGCCAGAGAATCACGCCGTCCCCTATGGTTTCACGAATCCTGTCCCGCCTTTTCCGGTATATTTCCGGCCGGTTATGGCCCGCCGCTGTATGACTCACAATGTTCTCCATTAAAGTCGCTCCTCATCACCTGTTGCGGATCAGCCGCAGGCGGGAGCGCGAACGAGCTCGCGCGAATGGCCGGCCGCTGAATCCGAAACAGGCGACGGTACGGTGCAAAACGTCCGTGCCGTCATTGTATTAGACCATGCCTCCGTACTTAACAATAATTTCATTCACAACAGAAATCGATTCTTTTCCGTCGACTGCCTTGGTCCGCGGCAGCATTTTGAAGAGCAACATTTTTCAGTGCATGGAAAACAGTCAAACCGGAAACTTGATTAGCCTCTCCCTCAGGCAGACCTGCACAGAGATTTTTTTCAACACAAGTCGGATTTTTCGTATTTTTCACAGAATTTCTAATGGACGGGAAGGCCACTATACATGCATGTTAAAAAGTTCAACATTGATGGGTGCTTACAAAATCGGGTAAAAATTACATTTTCGCCCGTTTCTCGTTTGAAGCCGGGGTTCAAGTCTAAAAAAAGCGAATTAATAGACGAATATCTCTAAATCTGAGGCGCGTTTTCCCATCACAACTTCAACGGTAAAAATGAGATCGCAGCAGTTTAAGAAGCCCATTTCAAACTGAGCTTTTTACGATTCAACGCACAATCTCGAAGATAAAGATTGATAAGATTTTGATACGGCATGCCTAACTCGGCGGCAAGAGATTTGAAGTATGCTATCGTCGATTTATCCAGACGGATAGTAATCGGTTGCTTCAGATTTTTGATATATGGATTCTTTTCGCCTTTCATTCTTTCAAAATCGTAATGGCTTCTCATAAAGACCTCTTTAGTAATTCCAATAGTTTTGGGATTCTCTTTTATTTGCCCTCCGAGCTGAAATAATTCGAATGATTGAATCACTCGATCTATAGCAGTGACATACAACCAGTATTCTTAATTTAAAGCTCATGCCCAGCATTATGAAACGGTCTTCATCCTGAGAATGATCGGGGTCGAAATAGCGGATGGCGTTTTCGTCCAAGAAAATAGTCTGCGCTTCCTCAAAAGAAACTCCGTGCTTTTTTATGTTTGCCGTATTTTTTGTTTCGTCCCAGTCGAACCGTATTTCATTCATATTTACATTGTAAATATTATATATTTATCAGTCAAGTTGCTAAATATTCTCTCGAAACGGGATTTTCGAAGGCTTTGATTTCTAGCTCCTGGAACAATCTAACCGGAAACTGAGAAGGAGTAAATTTCGAGTACTCCGTCTTCTAATCCTAGTTTCCGAGTAGCCACAATACATGCATGTGAAAAAGTTCAATGTTGAATGGGATTTACAAAATCAGGCAAAAATCACATATTTAGCAATTTTCCATCTCAAACCTATAGGATATAGAGCTAAACTACCCTTGGTAAGAATCATCTTTTCCCCTTTCTTCATCAGCTCCATCTGCATATAATAAACACACGCTCCATCAAGATTTATCAAACAGCACGAAAGCAGGATTTTCCGGGAGGGATTTATGTCCATGATTGGGAAGTCACTTGC
>JAFGTD010000053.1 GCA_016934295.1 Acidobacteriota bacterium | reverse complement strand
CCCTGGCAGAACGAAAAGCTGCTGGCCACGCTTTCATCCGCCATGCGGCTGCGGCGTTCGAGAGCCAAGGTCCGGCTGCTCGAGGCGCGCCAGCGGCATTTGAGCGAGGCCATGGACCATCCCTTCCACGAGATGATCGGCGCAAGCGAATCCATGAAGCGCGTTTTCGAGACCATCGAAAAAGTGGCTGAAACGGACGCCAGCGTGCTGATTCTGGGGGAAAACGGCACCGGCAAGGAGCTCGTGGCAAGGGCCATACACCGCCGTTCCAAAAGGGCTTCCGAAGTGTTCATCAGCGTGGACATGGGTGCTGTGCCCGAAACGCTTTTTGAGAGCGAACTGTTCGGCCACGTGCGGGGCGCGTTCACGGACGCCCGTATGGACAGGGCCGGAAAATTCGAGTCGGCCTCGGGGGGCACGCTCTTTTTGGACGAAATCGGGAATCTTTCGGCCGCCCTGCAGGCCAAGCTGCTGCGCGTGCTCGAAACCCGCCAGGTCCTCCGGGTCGGATCCAATCGGCCGCAGCCATTCGATGTCCGCCTCATCTGCGCCACCAACCGCCCCGTGCACCAGGGGCCCGCCGCCCCCCACTTCCGCCAGGATTTTTTATACAGGATCAACACGGTGGAGATTCATCTGCCGCCCCTCCGCGAGAGAAGGGAGGATATCCCGCCGCTGATACGGCATTTTCTGGAGCAGTTCTGCCAGAAGTACGCGAAACCCGTCCCGCGCATCGACGCTTCGGCCTACCGCAAACTGGAAGCCCATCCCTGGCCCGGCAACGTGCGCGAGCTGCGACACGCCGTGGAACGGACCGTCATCCTGCGGGAGGGCGGCCTACTGCGGGCCTCCGATATTACGCTGTCGGCGGACGATGCCGCCGGCGATGCCCTTGTCCTGGAATCGTTCAACCTGGAGGAGGCCGAAAAAGTCCTGCTTCGCAAGGTGCTGGCAAGGCATCAGGGGAACATCACCCGGGCCGCCGATGAACTGGGCATCACACGGACCTCTCTTTACCGCCGGATGGAAAAACATGGCCTTTAAAGACCGGCTGCGGCTTCAATTCTGCCTGCGAATGGGCCTCCTCCTGGCGACGTGCGCCGCCGGATGGATCGGTTTTGACAGAACCCACTGGATCGTGATTCCTGTCCTGACGGGAATTCTGTCCATCGTACAGATCGCGGCCCTGGTTCACGCGATGGAGAAGCCCCTGCGGGATCTCAACCGATTTTTCCAGGCCGTCGAATATTCCGATTTTTCCCTGACCTTTTCGGCCCGTTCCCAGGATCGTTTGTTGAGGGAGCTTCATCAATCCTTCGACCGCGTGGCGCAGGCGTTTCAAAAGGCGCGGGCCGAAAAGGAGGCCCAGTACCGGTACCTTCAGACCGTCGTCCAGCATGTCGGAATCGGCATCCTGGTGTACAGGCAGGACGGGACCGTGGACATGATCAACCCCGCGGCCCGCAAACTGTTTAAAATGCCGCGGATCAAGGACGTTGACTCGCTGCGCCTTCTGGATCCCGCGCTGCCGGAATCCATCCTGAGTTTGAAGCCGGGGGAAAGATCGCGGATTCAGTACACGGATCCGGAGTCGGGCAACGCGTTGGATCTCTCGATGCATTCGGCCCAGTTCGTGATGCGCAACGAGCGGATGACCCTGGTCGCCATACAGAACATACAAAGCGAACTCGAGGAAAAGGAGCTTGAAGCCTGGCAGAACCTGATCCGGGTGCTGACCCATGAAATCATGAATTCCATCACTCCCATCGCCTCCCTGGCCTCGACGGCAAACCGCCTGGTTGAAAAGCTGCGGGAAAATCCGGCCGGGCTGGAACCGGTCGGGGACATCGGACAGGCGGTCCAGACGATCGAATCGCGATGCCAGGGCCTGCTTAAATTCGTGCAGTCCTACCGCAGGCTCACGCACATCCCAAAGCCGGAATTTGAAATCGTTTCCATCCGGGAGCTGTTCGACCGGGTCGCCACGCTGATGTCGCCGAGGTTCGAGCAGAAGGGAATCGCCTTCACGAAACGGATCGATCCTGAAACGCTTGAGATCACGGCCGATCCGAACCTGATCGAACAGGTGCTGATCAACCTGCTTCAAAACGCCCTGGATTGGGCCGGCTCAGGGCCGGATGGGGAGATCACTCTCCGGGCCGCGATGGGCCGTTCGGGACATCCCATCATCAGCGTCAGGGACAACGGGCCGGGAATCGAGAAGGAGGCCCTGAAAAAAATCTTCATTCCGTTTTTCACGACGAAGCCGGACGGTTCCGGCGTTGGGCTCAGCCTCTCCCGCCAGATCATGATGCTGCATCGCGGATCCCTTTCGGCCTCTTCAGAGCCGGGTAAAAAGACCGTTTTCACGCTGAAGTTCTAGACGCTTTGCCCTGCGCGCCGCCGCTCTGCGCGGTGAGTTGGAATACGCCCGCACGGGCATCCTGGTCTTCCGCTTCCGGATCTTCATCCTGTTCTTCGTGGGGAGCCAGGTGTCGGGCGGGGTAAAATCGGAATCTGAACGTTTTGTCCGACATTGCCGGTCACAGATCCTGAGCACCCCCCCTCCCGCGGGCTTTTTCCGACCCGCGGGAGGTTCTTCTTTATTCCTGCTTGATTTTTTCAATCCGTCTCTTTATTATACAATTACATTCCCATCCCATTGATTCCGATCACACATCCAGCACCCGCATCCGGGAACCATTCCTGTCAGGAGGAACTGACCATGCCGAATGTGGACGCTTCCAATTCCCCTTTCCCCCAACCCGCGAAACCCGTGCGCCTGCTCGACCGGGTCCGCGACGCCATAAGGCTACGGCATTACAGCTACAGGACGGAGCAATGCTATATCGAATGGGTCCGGGAATTCGTCATCTTCCACGGCATGCGGCATCCTGAAGAGATGGGGGAAGATGAAATCACGGCGTTTCTCACCCACCTCGCGGTGGACCGGCACTCGTCAGCCTCCACACAGAACCAGGCCCTCTGCGGTCTTGTCTTTCTGTACAAGCACGTGCTCGGCAGGGACCTTGGCGAGTTCGGGGGTCTCGTCTGGGCGAAAAAGCCGGCCCGTTTGCCGGTGGTTCTGACCCGGGCCGAGGTACGGGCCGTCCTGGCCGAGCTGACCGGCACTTTCCGCCTCATGGCCCTGCTCCTGTACGGGTCGGGACTGCGCCTCACCGAATGCCTCAGGCTCAGGGTCCAGGACGTGGATTTCGGCATGCGGCAGATTCTGATACGCGACGCCAAGGGCGCCAAGGACCGCGTCACCATGCTCCCGGCCGCGGCCGAGGAGCCGCTCCGGCTGCATCTTCTCAGGGTTGCGGAACTGCACGAGAGGGACAAAAAAGCCGGTTTCGGCCGCGTCTCCATGCCGGACGCCCTGGACCGAAAATACCCGAACGCGGCCTGGGAATGGGGATGGCAGTACGTGTTCCCCTCTTCCTTGATTTCAAGGGATCCGAGAAGCGGGGAGAAAAAGCGTCACCACGCGGATCCCTCCAGCCTCCAGAAAGCCGTGCGTTATGCCATACGACGCGCAAAAATCTTCAAGCATGCCGGTTGTCACACGTTTAGGCATTCTTTCGCCACTCACCTGCTCGAGGACGGGTACGACATTCGTACGGTTCAGGAGCTTCTGGGGCATAATGACGTTAAAACGACCATGATATACACCCACGTGCTGAACAAGGGCGGCCTGGGCGTAAAAAGTCCGGCCGATTCACTGCCCGGATCATGAAGTTTTTGCTTGTTTTATTCCCTTTCGGATTTTATATTAATTGAACTTATTGATCCCCGGATAGTCGTCCTTGTTCTCGCAACGGGAGGGATCCATGCCGTTCGAAACCAGGGAATTTCTTCATTCGTTTTTATGGGACGGGTCCCTTCGTCCGGGGGGTATCGCCTGCCTTTTCATGTCATTAAGACACTTCTTCCCCATCAGCCCGGATCCTCGAAGTATCTCGCGCTCTACGGTGACGCGCTCGTGGCCGTGCGCTACCGCTATAATGAAAAAGATAGAAAGCGCAGAATCACGGTCGAACTCGTGGTGGATGAAAGGGATTGGGAAAAGAGCACCAAAAGGAAGCCGCCCAACCGCATCGTGAAAGTGAGAATCCGGTTCGGGGAGACATCCCTGGGTTTGGCAGCCAGGTCGGTAGGCGGCAGATGGAACCAAAAGCTTCAGGTCTGGGAGATGCGATATTGCGATGCTGTGACTTTGGGATTGGAAAAGAGGATAGTCGGATAATTCCACTAATAGGAAAATTCTTTTCCTATTAGTGGTAAATCTTGCTATTTTCCTATTAGCAGTAAATTTTTTCCTAGTATTGGAAATTGATTGGGTGGTGGGGTTCCATCTAATAATAGTTATGCATAATTAAGTATAGTCATGATTAAATATCATAAAATAATATTTGGATTTCTCATTCAACTATTGTTCATATTACTTGTGATAGTTTCTTGCATTATATCATTAAGATATATTTCAAATAAATATGATCATCCTAATTTCGTATATGGTCAAATTGATAGAATTGAGACTAGAATTAAATACAGGTATTCATCAAATCATAATGAAAGTCATATTGTAATCCGATATAGCATAGATGATTCAATTTATACGATTAATTCATATGAAAATGATTTGCTTGGATATCAAGTAGGTGATTCAGTAAAAGTCTACTTCGATAAAAATGATCCGACTACATCTTGGATTGTAAATAAATCAAAATATCTAAAATATTCAATCATTGGAACTCTCGGTATATGTATGTTATTGATTGGATATTGCATTTATGATTTTAATTATAGAACGAAATATATTCAACCATCTATTAGGGATTGGTTAAAAAGCCATTTAAATAAAGATGCATAACCCAGCGTTTGGAGCGGACGGTGCCCTAATCAGTTGTGGCTTCTTGGAGGATCTTCAGGCCGATAGCAGTCATGTCCGCTCGCTCAAACGCGTCGTTAGGCCTAAATAGAATATGAGAATAATAAAATTAAATAAAGAAACTTTTCCCGATTTAATAAAAGTTCATAAATATTTTAACAGAACTTTACATGACAAAAATCATTGTGGAAGGTTTTATTTCCCATCTGGCTGTATAGATAAGAAT
>JAFGTD010000006.1 GCA_016934295.1 Acidobacteriota bacterium | reverse complement strand
GGGCGCGAACGCGTCCACGTAATCAAGGCCATCATTGCCGCCGGAATTCCGGTTATGGGCCATCTCGGGCTGACCCCTCAGAGCGTACACAAACTGAGCGGGTGGAAAGTCCAGGGAAGATCGCCCGAGGCCGCGCGGAATATTATAGAAGATGCCCTCATCCTCGAGGACGCGGGCTGTTATTCGCTGGTTGTGGAGTCCATCCCGGTTGAGGTCGCCGAACTGATTTCGAAAAGATTGAGTATTCCCGTAATAGGGATCGGCGCCGGAATAAAATGCGACGGCCAGATTCTTGTGACCCATGATCTTCTGGGATTGTTTGACCGCTTTACGCCAAGTTTCGTAAAAAAATACGCGGACCTCTTTTCGGAGATGGAGCGTGCTTTCGGCCAATACATAGAGGATGTGAAAGCGCGCCGTTTCCCCACGGCCGAACATGCCAATACGATGGATCCCCAGGCATTTCGCGCCCTGATGCAGGAAATCAGCCTGCCGGACGATTTTGCCGATCGGGATGAGGACTCGCCGACCCAATACCATTAATCGAGGATTCGATGCGGATTGTTCTCTTCGGAAGCGGCGCCATGGCCTGCCTTTTCGGCGCTCGATTGGCGCCAATAGCCGAAGTCACGCTTGTCGATACGTGGTTGGAAGGAGTCGCCGCAATCAGGGAACGGGGCATTATAATCGATGACTCGAAGGGAAGCCGGTCGGTTTCCGTACGGGCGCAGTTGCTGGATGCGCCTGCGGTGCCCGCGGATCTCGCACTCATCCTGGTTAAGGCATGGCAGACGGAACGGATTGCTTCCAGTCTGGCGGCATACCTGAGCCCGGAAGGCCTGGCCGTTTCGCTCCAGAACGGAATCGGCAATGTCGAATTGCTTGGATCCCGCGCATTCCCCGGGTCGACGGCTGAAGGAGCGACGCTTCTGGGCCCCGGGCATGTCAGGGCTGCAGGATCCGGACCCACGCATATGGTGGCGCCCGAATGGGCCGTCGACCTGCTGCGGAATGCCGGATTCGAAAGCAATCGATGCAGCCTGCAGGAAGCCGAAAGCCTGCTGTGGGGCAAGCTGTGCGTCAGTTGCGGCATTAACGCACCGACAGGTCTTCTTCGAGTCGAAAACGGGGAACTTCTCGATCGGCCGGATGCCTGCGATCTTATGGTGCGTGCGGCGGAGGAATGTGCCGCCGTTGCCCGGGCCAAGGGGATAAAAATTCCGTTTTCCGATACGGCCGCCCGGGTGAAGGATGTGGCGCGGCGTACCGGCGGCAATAAGTCTTCGATGTACCAGGATGTCCTGCGGGGCGCTCCTACGGAGTGCGATGCGATATACGGCTCCGTTGTGAAAGAGGCGGGGCTCCATGGGGTGGAGGTGCCTGTCAACAGCGTCCTCTGGAAGCTGATGCGCGCGATGACGCCATGTAAAGGGAGCGATTCTCTATAATGCGGATTGCACGAGATCTTTCGGAACTGAGAACAATAAGGGCGTCGTTGGATGGAACATTCGGTCTTGTACCCACGATGGGGGCTTTGCATGACGGGCATGCTTCCCTGATTCGCCGTGCAACGAAAGAATGCGATTACGTCGGTGTGAGCATATTCGTCAATCCTTCGCAGTTCAGCCCCGGTGAGGACCTGGAGAAATATCCTCGAACAATTCGGAAAGATTTCGAACTTCTTGAAGAGCTGGGGGTTGCAATAGTATTTACTCCAAAGGTGGATGGGATGTACCCCCCGGGATTTCAAACCTGGATTTCGGTGGATGATGTCACCGTGCCGCTTGAAGGAGAGTGCCGTCCGGGTCACTTTCGCGGAGTGGTTACGGTCGTCGCGAAACTCTTCAATGCCTTTCAGCCGGACAAGGCATATTTCGGGCAAAAGGATGCGCAGCAGGCGGTAGTGATCCGGCGCATGATCAAGGATTTGAATTTTCAGGTGGAGCCGGTTATATGCCCGACGGTTCGCGAGGCGGACGGCCTGGCGCTGAGCAGCAGAAATGCATACCTGAACCCGGAACAGCGAAAGGCAGCAACGGTTCTTTATCGGGCGCTCTCTTCGGCCAGGAACAGCTATGAAAACGGAGAGCGGGAAGGGGACGTTCTGCGAAACGTCATGCGGTCCGTTATCGATTCCGAACCGCTGGCGGAGGCGGAGTATGTGTCCGCGTCCGATCCTGAAACACTGCGTGAATTGCAGTCGGTAAAATCCGGTTCCGGGGTGCTGTTTTCGATGGCGGTCAGAATTGGGAAAACCCGCCTGATCGACAACATGCTTCTATCGTAACATTTTTTGTGTGAAGATGTTTTTAGGCCTTAGACCTTAGACCTTGGACTTTCATATGTTGCTTGCGGTCGATATTGGAAATACCGGAATTACGCTGGGCATATTCGACGGCGATGATCTCGGTTCATGCTGGAGGCTGGCTTCGGATAGCGATCGGACAGTGGACGAATATGGAATACTGCTTTCTCAATTGCTGGAGCGGGGCAATAAACCTTTGGATCGAGTAGATAATATTGCCATTGCTTCCGTCGTTCCCCCGATAACCGGAATATTCGATCGGGCCTGCCGCGATTACCTGGGAGTTGAGCCTCTCGTTGTCGATGCGGGAGTCCGGACCGGAATTCGTATACGCTACGAGGATCCCAAACAGGTAGGGGCGGACCGGATAGTGCAGACCGCCGCCGTCCTGAAGTTATTCAAAGGGCCCGCCTGTATTGTGGATTTCGGCACGGCGACCATATTCGATGCCGTCTCGGCTGACGGAGAATACCTGGGTGGGGCCATCGCTCCCGGGATACGGATTTCTTCGGATGCCCTTTTTCAGCGGGCCGCAAAGCTGCCCCGCGTCGAAATTCTGCGTCCGCCATCGGCCATTGGAAGGAATACGGCGCATTCACTGCAATCGGGCCTGCTCTTCGGTTACGTGGGGCTGGTGGATGGAATGGTTCAGCGGTTTCGAAAAGAGCTGGGCCCGGAAATGAAAACCGTTGGTACCGGAGCGCTGATCGAGCTCATCGCCAGGGAGACACAAAGTATCGACATCATCGAACCCTGGCTGGCTCTCCAGGGGCTGAGAATAATCTACGACCTCAATAAGGGGTGATTTTTCATTCATCAGGAATGGTTTAACGTTCAAACGTTCAACGTTGAACGTTAGACGTTGAATGTTAAACGTTAGAACGTTCAAGAGCTGCTAACGTATCATTTTATTTGATAATCTTTTTAGGGCTGATTCCGGTCAATTCCCTTAGAAAAATCTGCGCATCCTCCGGAACCGATTGGGCGCGATGGAAAAGAACCTGCCGGGGTTCGATGTCTTTGCCGTAGAGAACAAAGTTGGCGTTCTTGTCGGGCCTTATCGTTTGTCCCTTTATGACCAGGCCTCCAAAAAGGCCGCGCGAGCGGGAATATGCCAGGATCCTGGCCGTCATCCATGCGTCCGTTTCCGCGGCAGCCGTTCTTCCGACCGGTCCGGCCGCGACCGAGGCATCTCCCCCGAGGGTAAATTTGCTGTCCAGAAGGCTCTCAATCCCGGATACATTCATTATCAGAAGTATGAGGTCGACCGACTGGACGCCGATTTGAAGCCCGAAACTGCCTCCCGTGATCTGCAACATTGTCGGGGCGCTCCACGGACCGTCCCCGTTTTCGGTTCTGCAGGATATCACGCCCTTCCCGTAACTTGCTCCAAATATAAAACCTCCCTTTTTCATGCCGGGGATGACCGCCACGCAGGAACATTTGTCGAGAAGATCCTTGGGAATGTTTCTGTCGGGCGCCTGCACGATTTCTTTAAGCACAATGGCGGAACGAACGACCCGATCGTGCACTTCACTGGCGGCACTCAGTAGAGATGTGTTTAATGAAGCAATAATGGCAAGCAGCAGCAGCTTTTTCACGGCGCCTCCTGAGGGCATTTTTATCCCTGATCAGTAATATGGAATTAGATTAACATTAACGGCTGAAGGATCAAGATAGAGTTTCAGCAGCCTGCCGCTGACGGTAAAAGAAATCGGGAATCCGCGGCGAAAAGTAATGAATTTGCGGAACCGGTCAGCTTTGCCGCGGCTTGAAGGAGAAAAACTCCGACACGTTCTCCCGTACGAGCTGTGGAAACGTTTTGTCCAGATAAGACCGGATCGAAACGTAGCACTGGTCGCAGGTATTTTTTTCGGTAAATTCCTTGACCATGCGCGCCTGTTCGTGAAGTCCGTACTTCTTAAACTGCATCGAACAGGGCTGCAGGAATCCGTCGCTTGTGACTACAAGCCAGCGAAGGCCCGCTTTGCAGTTTGGGGTGCCGCCTCGGGTGAAGTATTTTATCGTTGCATCCAGCGTCGACTGGTTGTTGGTGATCCAGTGCGACTTATCCATTCGGCCTTTAATCTTGGTCAGTTGCTCGTTCAGGATGCTCAGCTGGTCGGGAGTTGTGAGGAAATAGTCCCTGCATCCGGTGCGACGCGGGGAATAGGCGCTATAATTGAGGTTCACGCCCCATTCGGCCGCTTTGTCGGCAACCGCATTGATTTCCTCCACGTTGGAAGCGGTTATGCAGTTGTTCAGGACGATGTCGTCATAGCCCAGGGCTGTTGCTTTCGGCACAATTTCGCAGAGATGTTTGTACAGTCCCGGCAGTCCGCGGAAGTCATCGTGGCGTTCGTCCGGGAAATCAAGGCTGACGCAGAATTCGTCGATCCCGTTCTCGCGGAGCTGCACATACTTCTCTTCGGTCATATGGGACCAGTTCGAAACCAGTATGGTGTAAGGGAGCCCGTTATCCGACTTGATATTCCGGATGATTTCCAGAAGATCGGGCCGCATCAGGGGTTCTCCGCCTGAAATCTGAACGACGCAGGGCCGCAGTTCCTGCATATATTTCTTATAATCGGCCGGCTTCATATTGTTCGATTCGTCGCGGTCGCCCCCATGGTCGCAGTGTTTGCAGAAGCATGTACAGGAATCCGTAACTTCGAAGGATACAACAACAGGGCGTTTTACAAACCAGTTCACAGATCCCCGGGCAATTATTCTGAGAGATTCTCCCAAAGGAACTTTACGCATGTGTTCTTCCCTCCTTACGGTGTATGGACTATCTTATAAGTAAGCCTTTATCCTATGAGTAAGCCGTGATCCTATCAGATGCCTCCCATTGAATGCAAGATCATTAATTACATTTATTTACACGGTTTTTCAATCAAATAAATGTCTTTTACGCCTTAACCGGGGAAATCCCGGGACCGTTCGGAGGGGCGGAGCGTTTATGAATTATCGGGCATCCGGTCCTCAGGATTGCCTGAAGGTTTTTTGATTCAGTAAAATTTCGATCCCGAGCGCAGTTTGACCGAGCGTTCCTTGCGTTCGCAGAAGTCCTTCAGTTCCAATAGCACCGCATTCCATCCCCGGTCGAGGAATGTGTACGTTTCCTCATCCGGGGCGGTGTCGTCGTTGTCCACCATAACGACTTCAGTCATGCCGGATTTGGATTTGATCGTATAACGCAGGGTGTGCTTTGGAGATCCGGGCTGTGTATCCCGTCCGTCTTCCATCCAGAGAAGCTCCAGCGAGACGTTCGGTACGACACGGGTGAATATTGCCCGACCTTTCTGCCCGCCTTTCCCGGTTTTCCAGAATGCGATAAACTCGCCTCCCTCACAGGGATTGCAATCCGCTCGATCGCAGAACCACCGCGCCAGTTCTTTTGAATGGGTCAGCGCCCTGTAAACAACTTCCGCTGAAGCTTTGATCCAGACTCTCTTCTCGATCCTGTTGTCGGGAGGATCGGCCGAACTCCTGGGAATATCAAATTGACTGCCTGTCACAGGTTTTGTCCTTAATTCATATAGCCGGGATATCCGGCCTCATGTATCCTACCAGAATTGATCCGGATTTCTGACAGGATTTCCATGGGGAAGAGCTTCAAAATAGCGTAAGAAATGCAGGGTAACAACGGGCAAACGGTTCATTCGGAGTGTTTTTGCCCCCTGGGCTGCATTTTTCATAATGTTTCCCTGCAAGTCGGTGTAGACTGTGTAGGAGCCATAATACCATGAAGCCGTGACGCAGGGCTGAACTGTATCTCCATCCGCCGCTGCGCCGGTATGCTGATGGGAAAGGCGGGACCGGGTCCACTAATCGACTTTAAATTTCCTAAATGGTGAATTATGCGTACAAGAATAATGATGATATCCGTTGTTGTCGCTCTTTTCCTGTTTTTCGGCGGGTTGTCTTTTGCGGTGGGGATGTACTTTGACTATCTCTGGTTTGCAGAACTTGGAAAGACGACTATCTTTACTACGGTGCTTTTTGCAAAGAGCACACTGGGTTCGGGGTGCCTGCTGATCGGATTCCTGTTCGTTTATTTAAACCTGGCATTTGCGAATCGCGGGCCCGGCATCATTCAACTCGGCATACCGACACCGACCGGGCAGATTACGGCCTATACGGTTGCGCCGGAAATGGTGCGGCGCGTTACGGGGCTGCTGGCACTGCTGATAGGACTGCTGCTGGGAGTCAGCGAGGCAGTCAATTGGGAAAAAGTCTGGCTCTGGCTGAAAAGCGTTCCATTCAACATTGACGATCCCATCTTTTCCCGCGACGTTTCCTTCTACATGTTCACCCTTCCTTTTATGCGGGAGGTAATCAAAGTAGGGCTTGTCCTGGGATTCCTGACGCTGATCGGAGTCGTGGTCCTGTATTATTTCAAGGGAGCGCTGAAGTGGAAAGAGATCCTCGGTTCCAGGAGCGGCCAAAGCCGGTTTGGCCTGCAGGTTTCGCTGCTGGCCGCATTTATATTTTTACTCCTGGCAGCCAGCGCTTTTCTTAATCGCTACGAAGTTCTCTTCGAAAGTCATGATGTATTTTCCGGCGCGGGGTATACCGATCTGTATGCGCGTGTGCCCGTGTTGTGGATTCTGGCTGCCTGTGCTCTGCTGGCGGCATTGATGTTTCTCGTAAATGCCTTTGCCTCGAGAAACCGAATCGCGATCGGAGCCGTTGTTCTCTATGTGGCGGTTATGTTTCTGGGAAATCTGTACCCGACCGTCATTCAAAAACTTATCGTCGATCCGAACGAATTCGACAAGGAGAGTCCGCAGATCGCCCGCAACATCAAAGCCACTCTACAGGGGTACGGGCTTTCACAGGTGGAGGAGCGGAATTTATCCGGCGATGAGGCGCTCACGCCGCAGGATATACAGAACAATCTGATTACGATTCACAGTATCCGTCTTTGGGACCAGGAACCCCTGCTGGATGCCCTGAAGCAGATCCAGGAAATCAGGACCTACTATGATTTCATCAGCGCCGATCATGACAGGTATGTGCTCGACGGCGAATTGAAGCAGTACATGCTTTCCGTCCGCGAATTGAATTCCACAAGCCTTCCGGAGCGGACCTGGATTAACGAGCATTTGAGCTACACGCACGGATACGGTGTCGCGGTCGGTCCGGTCAATACCCAGACCGAGGAGGGGTTGCCCAAACTGCTTGTTAAGGATATTCCCCCCGTTTCTACAGATCCGGTTTTTGAGGTCAAAAGGCCTGAAATTTATTACGGGGAACTGACCGACGGATACGCTATTGTAAAGACCCGGCAGCAGGAATTCGATTATCCGGCCGGAGATGCCAACGTCTATACGACATACGAGGGAACCGGCGGCGTTGCCGTCAACTCCTTTTTCAGGAAGCTTCTTTTCGCGTTTTATTTTCGGGATAAAAATATCGTGCTTTCCCCACAGTTGACTTCGGAAAGCCGGTTCCTCTATTTCCGCGATCTCCGGCAGCGTTTGAAACGGCTCGCTCCTTTTCTGGAGATGGATCACGATCCGTACACCGTGATTTCCAGGGGTCGGCTTTTCTGGATTCAGGACGGATATACCACTTCGAAGCGATATCCCTACTCCGAGTACACACCGGGGGTTGGGAATTATATCCGGAATTCCGTCAAGATGGTGCTGGATACCTACAACGGCAGCGTGGATATGTTTGTCGCCGATCCTGCCGATCCCATAATCCAGGTGTACCAGAAAATATTCCCGGGCGTATTCCGCCCCCTGTCCGAGATGGATCCCGACCTGCGGCGCCATATCCGGTATCCGCAGGATATATTCCAGGTACAGACTTATATCTACCAGGATTACCACATGAATTCGCCCCAGGTTTTCTACAACAAGGAGGACAGATGGCAGGTGCCGTCGATTGGGGGCGGCGGGGGAGAGAACATCATGGCGCCGTACTACACCATCATGCGGCTGCCTCAGGAGGAAAAGGAAGAGTTTATCCTTATGCTGCCCTTTACACCTGGAAGAAAAGACAACCTTTCCGCCTGGATGGTGGCGCGAAGCGACGAGGAAAATTACGGGAAAATTATGGTCTATCGCTTTCCCAAGCAGAAACTGGTTTACGGCCCCAGGCAGATAGTCGCCCGCATCAACCAGGAAGCGGAAATATCCCGCCAGATCTCTCTCTGGGATCAGCGCGGATCCCAGGTGATTCAGGGAAACCTGCTGATTATCCCGATAGAGGAGGCTCTTCTGTATGTCCGTCCTCTTTACCTCCGTGCGGAAAGCGGCAAAATTCCGGAGTTGAAGCGGGTTATTGTCGCCTACGAAAACCAGATTGCCATGGAACAGACGCTGGAAGAATCCATCGCGAAGATATTCAAGGGTGAAATTTCCAGGGCTATCCTTTCAGGAGAAGTTTCCCCGGGAGCTCCAGCTGTATCGGAAACCCCTTCGGGAACCGCTCCGATGGATATGGTCCGGCGGTTGCGTGAGGCTTACGACGGGGCGATTCAGGCCCAGCGCCAGGGGGATTGGGCAACGTACGGAGAAGAGCTGAAAAGGCTGGAAGCGATTCTGACCGAGTGGGAAAAATCCGGCAGCGCTTCAAATCAATAAGGGGGAATCAAAATGGCCGGTTCGCAGTCTTTTGATATTACATCCGGATGCGATCTGCAGGAGGTCGATAACGCCATCAACCAGGCCCTGAAAGAGATCCGGCAGCGCTACGATTTCAAGGGGCTTGCCGTCGGCATCGATTTCAATCGCGCCGAAAATAAGATTGTCCTGAAAGGGCCGGACGATTTCAAGCTCCGCGCGATATGGGACATTGTTCAGGAGAAGATGGTGCGCCGGAATGTTCCCGTAAAGAACCTGCATCCCGGAAAAACCCTCCCTGCAGCCGGGGGGACCGCTACTCAGGAGATTTCCCTGCAGCAGGGAATTCCGATTGAAACAGCCCGGGCGATCGTCAAGTTTGTAAAGGAACTTAAGATCAAGAAGGTGCAGGCGGAAATCCAGGGCGACCAGATGCGCGTTTCTTCTCCCAAGCGGGACGACCTGCAGGCCGTCATGGGCCATATTAAAGAAAAGGATTTCGGCCTGGAACTGAACTTCGGTAATTACCGCGGTAACTAATAACGTTTACCGTTCAGGGTTCAAGGTTCAGGGTTCGTCTGGATTGGAACATTGGAATACCGGGTGATTGGATCCGGAACAAAAGAATGTTTCTGATAATATCTTTTTAAATCAAAACATTAATATATATGCTCTAAATAACCATTGAATAATGATATTATGCTTATGAGTTTATGGTATCCAAGCAAGGTCCGGCAATGATCCTTGCTCTCTGTCTGCTGCTGCTTCCGTTTGCTTTCACTTCACCGACGGGCCTGTCCGGGGAAGATATCGATTCCGATGGAATCAAAGACAGCCTGGAACGGGCGCTTCTAATAAAATTTTCTCCAGAATTTATGCTGAGCACGGAAGAATGCGATGCATTGCCGTCGGAATTTATTCCTGGAGGACAAGCCCCGCAATTGCTGGCGAAAAACGGGACGATCTACGGACAGGTCTTTCCCGTAGCGTTTTCAGGCAAGCCCGGATTCTTTATCGAAATTCACTACTATCATTTATGGGAATGGGACTGCGGCATCAACGGACATGCGTTTGATGCGGAACATGTGTCCGTTTTATTGTCCGCGTATGCGTTTTCGGATTCAGCAAATGACTGGAGAGCTGCATATTGGTACGCAGCCGCGCATGAGAAAACGGTTTGCGATGCCGGTCACGGCACAAGCGGTTCTTTCATTAATGCCGAACGGCAGGGCCCAACAGTGTGGATTTCAGCCGGGAAACATGCCTCCTATCTGGATCGGGAATTGTGTCGAGGCGGGTGTGGCGGCGATGATTGCAGTAGGATGCGTCCAATGAATATTTCGAGACTCATCAACCTCGGAGAACCGGGAGCGCCTCTGAACGGAGCATCCTGGATTGAATGGCAGGGCTGGCCTTTAGCGGATAAGATGCAGACGGACTTTCCGGAAAAGGTGCTGGCTATACTGAATGCCTCCGACCGGCACGGAATGATTCCTGTAAACGATTCTCAGGCTCCGGTCAAAGGAACAATTCTTGTAAGCAGCGCAACGGCAGGCGCGCTGGGCAGCACAAACCGTAAAACAGGCGCGGCACTTTCCACGGCAGGAGAAGCGGTCGGAAAATCCCTGGACAAATCCAAGACCGGTACGGGAACCGCCCTTACGCGTACTTTCAGAGCAATCTGGAAAGCGCTGGGAGGTGGAGCCGAAGAAAAACCGGACGAAACCGAACCGTGATTCAGCAAGTAGGTCCATGAGGTTTAATCAGAGTATATTGCCTGGCCTGAGACTCTTTCAATCGAGCTTTAAAAAATTATCGTGAAGCAGCCAAGGCGCAAAGCCGCAAAGAAAATATATATAAATACTATGCGTCCAGTGGTTCTTTACATCGTAGCGTTTACCGGTCACATCTTCGTTTTGTCCAGCCCGAAATAATCAAGCCAATCCTCAACATCCACCGGTTCCTGGAGATCCTGTCCGCCTGTCGGCTGTAATTTCCTGGATTTCATTTTTGAGGTGAACTGCTGCCAGTTCATGATTTTCGAGCCGGCATTCCGGCATCGATTCTGCAGATCCAAATCGTTGGTTATGACAATGATCTCGCCCGGACGACGGATTTCGTGAAGCCTGCGGACAATGGCGTCATCGGCGGATAGAGGGGCGCTGTAGCGGATGCGCACTCCCGGAGGCGGCATCGATTGACCGGGATCGTCCCCATCGAAATAGATCAGGAAACGGCCGCCTCCCGATTTATAATACGCACTCAAGGTGGATAGAAACGATTTGCGTACCCGGGGTTGGGCACGCGACGAAACCGCGGATTGACCGATCAGGTTATTGCCGTCGAACCAGTAGGGCATGTGGGTATTGTGCCATATCCGAACGGTTTATTCCGAGAAGCACTTTGGAAAAATATATGAATCAGAATTTCGTTGAAGTTGTAATTAAAGCGAAAGTCGAAGCCGGAGAACTTCTGGGAATGCTTGACGAAAGTAAATTCCTCGGATGCTGGGAAGAGGAGGGGATCCTGCATATCTACTGGCCGGAGGATAGGTGGGATGAGGGAGTGCCGGCGGATCTGAAAAGGATCCTGGAAGGATTCGGAATAGGGAATGCGGATCTGACAATCAATACCCTGCAGGACCGGGACTGGAATGCGGCCTGGGCTGCGTCGCTGAAGCCGATCCGATTGGGCCGTAAGGTTCGAATACGGCAAAGCTGGCACGAACCGGATTCTGACTTTGACGGAATCGAGCTTGTGATCGATCCCAAACGGGCTTTCGGCACCGGCTACCATGAAACGACCCGGCTGGTGATCGAATGGCTGGAGGATCACGTCCGGGGAGGAGAACGGATTCTGGATATCGGTACCGGCAGCGGAATCCTTTCAATGATTGCCATCCGTCTGGGTGCCTCGTCATCGCTGGCCGTGGATATCGATCCTGTCGCAGTGGATTGTGCGAGAGAATATTCGGCAGCAAACGGCTTCGGACCGGAGCTGGAATTTCGGGTCGATTCTTTCGAGAACCTGGCGTCCGGGCCGTATAACGTAATCCTGGCGAATATCGACGGCCGTACCCTGCCGATATTGAGCGGATTTCTCCCGCGCCTTATGAAAGAGGAGGGAATTGCCTGCTATTCGGGGCTGCAGACACAGGATTTAGAGGAAGTGGAAGCATCGCTGACGAAAGCCGGATTCCGGATTACGGCTCAAACCCGGCGGGGCGAATGGCTCTCGCTCGAAGTTAAGTCATCATTGAAAGTTTCGCCTTGAACGTTGCAGGTTGCACGTTACACGTTGAACGTTAAAAGCAAAAAGATCGTTGGAATGCTGAATTCAAAGTTCCAAACTGCCCATCAGCCTAAAAACGTGCAACGAAGTATTTTTCTTTTAACATGCAACGTGCAACGTTTAACGTGCAACGGACGTCATGTTCTCGCAGCCTTAATTCTTTCGGGCGTTAATGGCATCTGGAAAACGCGAACACCATTGAGATCGAAAAGCGCATTGGCCACGGCGGCACCGACGGGAACAACGGACGGTTCTCCTCCTCCCTGTGGATCCAGCTTGTCGTTTTTGACGATAAACGCATCGATTTCGGGAAGCATCGAGAATCGCGGAATCTTGTAGTTGTGGAAGTTGCTTGTGAAGATTTTGCCTCCCTTGAAGCTGATGTCTTCCGTCAGGGTATACCCGAGGCCCATCATGATGCATCCTTCCATCTGCATCAGCGCTCCCTTGGGATTGATGCAGATCCCCATATCCTGGGCGGCGACGATTTTCTTGACGCGTATGGAGCCGTTCTTCAATTCAATTTCGGCAATCTGGGCTACATAGCTGCCGGCGTCGATGCCGCAGCCGAAGCCTATCCCACGACCGCTGGGCGCAGCCGCCGGTGTGTAGCCGAAGCGCTCGGCCGCCGCTTCAAGTACGCGGCGCATCCTGGGATCGGACGTGTTCTTCAGACGGAATTCCAATGGGTCCATGCTGCATTTGGCGGCCATGATATCGATCTGGGATTCCTTGGCGAAGATGTTGATATTGGCCCCCGGCGCCCGCCACGTGCCGGTCAGGATGGGATGCTGGCTCGGTCCGCCCATCATGCCTCCCATGGCACTGCCATAGGTGCGTATCAGGTTATGGGGGACATCGTAATACTGCTCGGATCCCCGATCGCCTGCGCAGTAGACGTTATAATCCCACAGGGTGATTTTCCCGTCGCTGTCGATTCCCGATTTGATCTTTACGACGGCGGCGGGTCGGTATGCGGTCATGAAGAATTCCTCTTCACGGTCGTAGGAAACTTGAACCGTTTTTCCCGTTATTTTTGCCAGCCGGGCAGCTTCTACGTCCTGGGTTCCCGCACTCTTCCCGCCGAAACCCCCGCCGACCAGTGGGGTGAGAACCCTTACATTGTCCGACGGTATTCCAAGGGCCCTGGCAATTCCCGACTGGTTCATGAAAGGCGTCTGGGTGGACGCCCAGACGGTCATTTTTTCCCCTTCCATTTTTGCGCACGCGGTATGGGTTTCAATGGGAGCGTGGGCGCCGTATCCGTTCAGATAGGTTTCTTCAAAGAGAGTGTTGGAAATTTTTTCGCCTTCAGCCAAATCGCCCTTCGGATCTATGGACCGGGGCTGCGGCGCGGTTTTAACGAGGTGATCGAAAATCGTGTTTTCGTCGAGCGTGCTCTCTTCAACATCATACTCCGATTGAATGCCTGCAAGGGCTTTTGAGGCGGTTTCAGGATCGGCGTGAAGCACGGCGACGATACCGTCTTCATTAACCACGGTAACGCCCGGTATCTTTTCAGCGGCCGATGTGTCGACGCTTTTCAATGTAGCCCCGTGGGCGGGCGGGCGAAGCACCCTGGCGTACATCAGGTCGGGGAATCGCAGATCGCCTGTATATTTTGCTTTCCCGGTTACTTTTGCCATCCCGTCCAGCCGGTTAATCGATTTACCTATATAGGTGAATTCCGAAACGGGCTTGGTAGCGGCTTTCCCCTCCAGTTTGCGTAGGATTTTCTGGCCTTTGGCCAAATGTCCGAACGAAACCCGGGCGGATTCGTCGTTTTTGTCATATATGACGCCGTTACTGATTTTCAGCTGTGTTTTCGGCTTTTTCAGGCTCTCTGCCGCAAGTACCAGAAGAATTTCTCTCGCCTCGGCGGCGGCAGCTCTCAACTCCTGCCCGTAAACACGGATAGACATCGATCCGAATGTGCCCATGTCCCAGGGGCAGAGTTCCGTATCTCCCATGACCATAGTGACGGTGTCCAGCGCCACGCCGAGTTCGTCGGCGGCCATCTGGGCCAGTGCCGTGGTATTTCCCTGTCCCATTTCAATCTTTCCCGAGTAAACCGTGACATGGCCGTCCTCCGCGATTTTCAGATAATCGTTGAAATCGGTCTGGCCGCCGCCAAATTTGGGGAACTGTGCTGCGGGCACTGCGGGATCAACTGCAAAGAAAACGACAATGCCGCCGCCGACCATTTTCATGAAATCGCGTCTTGCAAGCGGGTTCACATTAGACTCCAGAATTGATTTGGAATTATTCGCTCCCATGGTGCGCCTCGTATTCTTATTTTGAAACACTTTCAATTGCCTGGACAATCCGGGTATGCGCGCTGCAGCGGCAGAGGTTGTTGTCCATGCCTTTAATAATTTCGTCGCGGCTGGCGGACGGATTTTCAAGCAGCATTGCATAGGCATTCATGAGCATGCCGGGAGTGCAGAACCCGCACTGGACGGCGCCGTATTCCAGGAATGCTTCCTGCAAAGGATGAAGTTTTTCGCCTTCGGCCAGACCTTCGATTGTCAGGACATCTTTCCCGCTTACACTCCTGACCGGCAAACGGCAGGACCGTACCGCCTTTTTGTCGATTACGACCGTGCAGGAGCCGCAGAGTCCCTTGCCGCATCCGAATTTGGTTCCCGTGAGTCCCAGATCCGTGCGCAGAACCCATAGGAGCGTCCTGTCCCCTTCAACTTCAATACTTGTAGGCTTCCCGTTAAGGGTAAATTTGATGGTTTCTTTCATATCGATTCTCGCGATTGGCTGGTTTTAAATACTGCTTGATTGTATCAAAACCTGCTTCCCAGACAATGAAAAACAGTAGGGGCGAACCTTCCGGCTTCGCTCCTGGCCGAATCGAAGATTCGGCCGGGCTACACCGGACAAGTGTGTTCGCCCTATGTCAATCAATACAGGAGGCGGGATGACATATTATTGAGTTTTGGCCGCCGTCTCCGTAAGCTTGAATATTGAAATATCAAAAGGGTGAAATTTTATGTTTTTGCCGACGACGCCGGAGGAATTGAAGAAGCTCGGATGGGATGCACTGGACGTGATCCTGGTTACGGGCGACAGTTATGTCGATTCGTCCTTCATCGGCGTCTCCGTAATAGGGAAGGTATTGCTCAACGCCGGCTTCCGTGCGGGCATTATCGCCCAACCGGATACGACAACCGGCGTGGATATTACCAGGCTCGGGGAGCCGCGCCTTTTCTGGGGCGTGACGGGCGGGTGCGTGGACTCGATGGTGGCCAACCGTACGGCGGTCGGGCGGAAACGCAAACGGGATGACTATACTCCTGGAGGAATCAACAACCGGCGCCCGGACCGTGCATCTATCGTTTACAGCAATCTGATCCGGAAATATTTCAAGGATACCCGTCCCGTCGTCCTGGGCGGCATTGAAGCGAGTCTCCGGCGGATCGCCCACTACGATTTCTGGTCCGATTCCATCCGGCGCTCGATCCTGTTCGATGCCAAAGCCGACTACCTGCTATACGGCATGGCGGAGCGATCGGTCGTGGAACTGGCCGGCTGCCTTCAGGAAAACCGCGATCCGCGCGGCATTCGGGGCCTCTGCTGCATTTCCAAAGATATGCCGGAAGATTGCCTGGAACTTCCGTCGTTTGATGCGGCTGCCGGGGATGCGAAGGCATTTGCGGAGATGTTTCATTCGTTCTACAACAATAACGATCCCGTAACGGCTGCTCCGCTGGCGCAGAAACAGGACACCCGTTATCTGATTCAGAATCCCCCGGCGCATTACCTGACGGGGCGGGAACTGGACGCCGTATACGGCCTGGATTATGAGCGCGATCTGCATCCCTATTATCGCCGCCTGGGATCGGTGAAAGCTCTGGAGACGATCCGGTTTTCCATTTCAACCCACCGCGGATGCTACGGGGAGTGCAACTTCTGCGCGATCGGAGTGCATCAGGGAAGAGCGGTCCGCTCTAGGAGCGGCGAATCCATCCTGGCGGAAGCGAAGCGCATGATCCGGCATCCTGAATTTAAAGGCACGATTTCCGATGTGGGCGGCCCGACCGCAAACATGTACGGGATCGAATGCCGTAAAATGGAGCGCAAGGGCTGCTGCAGCGACAAGCGGTGCCTGACGACCGAAATATGCCCATCATTAAAGGTCGATCACGGGAGGCAGATTTCCCTACTGAAGGCGCTTCGTGAGATTGAGGGTGTTCGAAAAGTCGTCGTGGCTTCCGGCATTCGCCACGATATGGTGATGGCGGATAGGAAGAAGGGAGATGTTTATATGCGCGACCTCGTCCGCCATCATGTGTCCGGCCAGATGAAGCTTGCGGCCGAACATTCCGAGCCGCATGTGCTCCGAAAGATGGGACGGCCGGATTGTGACAGCCTGCTTCAATTCCGCACCCGTTTCTTTGCCCTGAACCAAGAGAACGACCGGAAACAGTTTTTGACCTACTACCTGATCGCGGCCCATCCCGGCTGTACGGAAAAGGACATGAGAGCCCTCAGGTCCTTCGCTTCCCGAAAACTCAAACTGCTGCCCGAGCAGGTGCAGATATTCACACCCACGCCCTCCACCTATTCCACATTGATGTACTGGACGGAGCGGGATCCCTTTACCGGAGAACCTCTGTTCGTTGAGAAGTCGGTGAAGGGAAGACAGCGACAGAAATCGATCGTCGCTCCACCTCGGGAAAAACATAAGTAGATTTATCGTTCACCGTTCAGCGTTTCCCGTTTCCCGTTGATGCGGTGGAGTGCGTACGCAAGTTTCGCTTGTACGCCCACTCCAAGGGCTGCCCGGCAGGAAGGAAATCTATTTGTAAGAGGGGCAACCTTTTCTGAGCAGGTAGCAGAAGTCAGCAGAGGGCATAGTAGCCAAAGACGGTAAGGGCCCAAACGGTCCTCCGGTACGGAGGCTAAGGAAAGAGGTTAGTAAGAGGTGGGATAATTGAAATTAAAATCCTGAGTGACTCCCCCCGGGCATAAACTCCTTCCGGAATCGACTTATAGATCTCTTTCGAGCCTTCTGAGTGTGCTGGAGGGATTTATAGCCCTTGTTGCCTCTCTGCCGGGGGGATGTGGCTGTATCCTTGCCGGATACCGGTAACTGACCGGGATACCTATCGACACCCCAGTACTCTGTGAAAATGGACAAAGACACGGATAAAAACAGGCAAAAAGTAAAAAAGCCGCCTCTGTCACTGGCGGCTAAGTAATTGGTATATATGAGAAAAGGTGGCGGGGCCGACGAGACTCGAACTCGCGACCTCCGGCGTGACAGGCCGGCGTTCTAACCAACTGAACTACGACCCCACCTT
>JAFGTD010000052.1 GCA_016934295.1 Acidobacteriota bacterium | reverse complement strand
GGATAGAAATGAAATGCTGCGTTTACTGAAAACATCGAATCTGAAAATCAGGAAAATTGCGCTGGTGCATGGTGAAGAGGCACAGAGCATGCCGTTTGCCGAAGTTTTGAAAAAAGAAGGCTTCGATGTCTTTGTGCCTCGGAAAGGCCAGTCGTACCACTTCAAATAAGTGGTGTGAGGGTCTGAACCGGCGGCGGTTGAGTTTCCTGTCGCTAATTTACGCTTGCTTTCAGTCGTGCTTTCCGCTAAAGAGAAACCCGTTGCCGCGCGGGCTGCGGTCGAATAAAAGGAGAGATGGATGGCTAAGATCAAAGACAGGAAAAAAGTGGCCTCACTGGCAACCCGAGCCGTGCATGCGGGAGAAACCCGGCGGCGGTTTGCGGATTCTCTGACCACACCGATTATCCAGACTTCGACATTTACCTTCAAGGACAGCAAAGAGATTGAGGGCTTTACGCGGAAAGGCAAAGACCATTACGAGTACGGGCGGTACGGAAATCCAACGGTGACAATCGCCGAAAAGCGACTGGCCAACCTTGAAGGGTCGGAAGATTGTGTTGTCTTTTCTTCGGGGATGAGTGCGATTACCACGACGATCCTGTCTCTTGTGCAGTCCGGAGACCATATCGTAATAACGGACGACTCCTACAAGAAAACCCTGGAATTTTGCCGGTCCTACCTGAAGCAGTTTGCGATCGACTGCACGATCGTATCTTTCGGGGATTATGAAGGCCTGGATAAAGCGATTCGTAAAAATACCCGGTTCATTTTTTCGGAATCGCCGACCAATCCGTATCTGAATATCTTTGACCTGAAAAAACTGAAAGCTATCGGCGAAAAGCATAAAGTAATAACCCTGATCGACAGTACTTTTGCCACACCGTACAACCAGCGCCCGCTGGAATTCGGCATAGACCTTGTACTGCAGAGTTGTACGAAGTATCTGGCCGGACATAACGATATCCTGGCCGGCGCGGTAATGGGGAACACAGACCTTGTCGACCGTATCAGGAACCTTCACAAATCAATGGGGGGTACTATCGATCCGCATTGCTGTTATCTGCTGCTGAGAGGCCTCAAGACATTTCCCCTCAGGGTCGCCCGGCAGAATGAATCGGCCCTGGCCATTGCCCGATTTCTGGAATCGCACCCCAAGATTACAAGAGTCTACTACCCGTTCCTGGAGAGCCATCCGCACCACTCCGTTGCAATGGAACAAATGACAGGCGGAGGAGGGGTTGTCACTTTTGAAACCAAGGGCACCCTGCGATCAGCGAAACAGCTGATTGATTCTCTGCAGCTTTGCTTTATCGGGCCCAGTCTGGGCGGCGTGGAAACTCTGATTACGCATCCCGCCATGGTCAGTTACTACGATTACACCCGCAAGGAGCGGTATGCCCTTGGGATCAAGGACACGCTTTTCCGGCTGGCTGTAGGTATTGAAGATGCACAGGACATCATCGATGATCTGGAGCGGGGTCTTTCCAAAATCCCGTGAGAAGAAAGGATTCATTACGGATTCTTCACAAGCTCCAGATCCAGCGTGATGTCAATCTCGTTCCCGACAACAAATCCACCGGCGTCGAGCGCCCTGTTCCATTTAATGCCATAGTCCTGTCGGTCCAGCCGGGTTGTGGCATGGACTCCGATGCGGGATTCGCCGCGCATTCCCTTTACAACGGGGGTGGCTTCGACATCAAGAACAACTTCTTTAGTCGTGCCGCGCATGGTGAGGTCTCCAATGAGCTTGAACAGGTTTCCCCTGACATCCTCTACACTCTTTGACACAAACGTGATTGTAGGATAGGTCGCGGTATCAAAGAAATCCGCGCTGCGCAGATGCTCGTCCCGCTTCGGTTCCCGGGTGTTGATGGATGCGGACTGAATAACGGCTTCGGCCTTGACAGACTCATAATTTTCGCCGTCAAACTGAATGTTTCCGGAAATTATGTCGAATGTGCCTCTGACATTGCTGATCATCAGATGTTTTACGCGGAATTGGACCGATGAATGGGACGCATCAATGTCCCATGCAGTTTGTGCCGTCAAAGGCTGGACGGCCAGAAACAGGACTGCTGCAATAGCTGAAAGAATAGAATGTTTCATATTCGTTTTCACTCCTTAAAATATTGTAGAGAGAGGTCGCCGTTCCTGCCCTTGGAATACATCGGTGGCTTGACGCGGAAGGTATTAGTAAAATTATAGGATTCGGTTTCCGCCGGCGCAAAGCAGAAGGTAAAATTTTGCAGACACTTCCGTCCTTTTAACGTTCAAACGTTCTACGTCTAACGTTCAACGTTTAACGTTGCACGTCCGAACGTTCGAAGTTGGTGTGCCTATGGGTGTTGGCGAGAAATGCCGGCTAGTACGAGTCGAAGTTTTCCTTCAGATCCCCACGCATTACATCATGTTGGGAAAAATTTATCACCCAGGAAGCAATATTGCCCATGTTGACGGGCAGCGGCAGACGCGCAAGCATCGAAGGATAGCTGTAAAAAGAATTGTGAAGAGACCGGACATTTTTCTCCAAATCTTCCGCGGAGTAATTTTTCGGTTTAATGAAGCACCTGTCCCCGGGCCACCTGCCCAAATCATCGATATTGGTGATTCGGTTTTCTTCCAGCATGCGGTCATAGAGGGGCGTTCCCTTGTCTGGAGTGAGGATGTTGAAATAGGCTGCCGGCACCTTGTTATTTTTGAGGAACTCGAGAGTTGAGGAAAAGACGTCTTCCGTTTCGGTATCCCAACCGAAAATGAAATTAAGGGAGTAACTGATGCCCCTTTTTCTCAACCCCGCCAGAATCTGCCGATATTCGCTTGCCTTGTTGGCCTTTTTGTTCATGGAAATCAGGGTCTTGGAATCGATGCTCTCCATGCCGATGTTCAGGTGCAGCAAGCCGCTTTTCCTGGCAAGATCCATGAAGGCGTCGTTTTTGCACAAATGGGCGGACCAGAGCGCCGACCAGCGTATGCGCAATGGGATGAGAGCTTCCATCAATTCCATGGAATGGGATATATTGCCGGCAAAATTACTGTCGGCAAAAAGGATGTTTTTCGCGCCGATGTGCTTTATTTCTTCGATAACGTCCTCGGTCGGGCGGTATCGATACGATTCCCCCAGGTAGAGCCGTTCGGAGCAGAACTCACATCGGAAGGGGCATCCCCTGGAAGTTTGCACTGAAAAAGTCTTAAAGAGACCGTAGGAACTCAGGTCGATGAGGTCATAGCGCGGCATTCGGAGTCGCTCCAGACTGCAGGGTTCTTCCGAACGATAAAATTCCCTGAGTCTGCCGGCGGCGACATCCTCCAGCATCGCGGGCCAGAGGGCCTCTCCCTCGCCCGCGCATACGGCATCGCTGTGCCCGGCGGCTTCATCGGCATGGAAGAAGGTGTGGGGGCCTCCCATGAGGACCGGGATGCCGCGTTTTCGGAAACGATCCGCGATTTCATAGGCCCGTATCGAATTCATTGTCCATGTTGTTATCGCGACCGCATCCAGGGGCGCGTCAAAATCAATATCAACCAGTTGTTCGTCGATCAGGGTGATTTCCCATCCGGCAGGAACGAGAGAAGACAGATAGGGCAGCGTGAGATTGACAACGCTGCGTTTTTTCGTTTTGTGCAGCGATCGATCCGAGGAGGAGCGGTAATGCGTCGGTTGAATTATGTATAGTTTCATTTTTCTTGTTAAACCCATAGATCATTAATTAGAGCCCGGGACCCGCAGCTGTTTTATATCTTTGCGTAAATTAATATTCTTTGAGATCAATTCTAAGCATAACAGGCGATGGATGGGAACCTGTATTAATAAAAATTTGGTGTTGCAGAAATATCGGCAGGACGCTGATTTTGAACACCCCGGGTGTGGAAAATCAGCATCCTGTATCGGAATTATTTAAAAATTGATCCATTCCGAACCTTCAATATCTTTTGAGATCTTCCTTTAATTCATAAAGAATAAAGACTTTTCGATGATTTTTACAAAGGTTCTTTAATGCTCTGACGGTTTTGGCATGCGTGTTGCTTCTTAGGAATATGGAATGCTTGTTAAAGCAGATAAATGAAACGGAGCGGAAGAGTATGATGACATATAGCATGTTTGAAACGGAACAGCGTCAGGGGGTGAGGGAACCGGACGCCCCGACCCAAAGATACGCATGGCTGGAGCATGAAGAAGGAACCTGGTGCTTTCTAACGAACCTGTTTGCGGATCCCGGCAAATCGATGCGCAAATGGACGGATGAGAAAAGCGCGCTGCAGGAACTTGAAAATGAAGGTTGGATTGTTGTGTATCCGTACAATGAACAGGTCCCGGTGGATAGAAAATTATGCGAACGCGCGTGTGGATACGGCCTGATGTGGATCGATCAGTGCATGGTTTCCTAGTCCCGGCCCTCGATAACCTACGAAAAAGATTTACCACGTATTTTTAATCCTGCAAAAAATCACCGACCCATCCGTCGCGTCAGGATCGCATTTGAATTTGTTTTATCGGGATGCCTGAGCCGCGAAGGATGCGCACTCTACCACATTATGAATTCTACCGTCAGGTAGCGGCTACCTTTCTGACCGGCATTGGAGTAGACTACAGTGCAGGTTCGCTTCATAATTCTACTCATATGCCCGCCTGCCGTCTGCACTGACTTTTCGAATTGCGGAGCGGGTATGGACGGAAGCGAAACGGGAATGTAAATTAACGGTATGTGCCATGCCGGCTGGAACTGGGATTGTTATCATGCACGACAGACCGGGGAAAAGACGATCGGCTGAGCCGCAAAAACGGAGAAAAGGAAGGACGGCGGGTTCGAAGAATCCCGTGAATTCTTCATCCGGCAAACCGAAAGCTGTGTTCGACCGTCCACCCGGGGAAGACGAATCCCGGGTGCGGAAGCCTATCGAGAAGCAAACGGAAATTGAAAATGAAAATGCGCGGCTCCGCGAAAGCCTGGCCGATCTCCGGACCGGCTATGATCGATGCAGGAGTCTGCTGGATGCTGCTTCCGTAAGCCTGCTGGCGGTTGATAAAACAGGAAAAATCCTGGAGTCAAACCTTGCCGCGGCGAGACTTTTAGGACGGGAACCGTCCGATCTGTCCGGCCGGAAGGTCGAAAGTTGCCTGAATCCCGATGACCGCACTGTTTATAAATCTCATCTAAAAGACCTTTGGAATAAAAACACTCCGCAAAGCTGTGAAATCCGGGTTCTTGACGGGAATAGTACCCCCGTTCCCGTACGACTGGACTCCGTCGTTTCCAACGTTCCCGATTACGGCCTGATTCATCTGGCCTCGATTACGGGCATCGCCGATCAGCGGGAGGCCGAATTAAAGCAGGATCTGGCTGCGGATGTCCTGAAGATATTGAACCGGGGCAGCGGGAATATGACGCTGTTGATCCGGGAGGTTCTTCGTCTGATCCAGGAATCGATCGGCTTCGATGCTGTCGGCCTGCGCCTGCGACGGGGAGAAGACTATCCTTATTACGAACAGAACGGGTTTTCGGATGAATTTTTATATAGAGAGAATTATCTCTGCAGCAGAAGCGAAGACGGTACCGTTCTCCGGGAATCCGACGGGCAGCCCGTACTGGAATGCACCTGCGGGCTGGTGCTTTCCGGGAAAACCGATTCATCGGAACCATTTTTCACAAAAGGCGGCAGTTTCTGGACCAATTGCGCCGCGGAGTTGCTCTCCCTACCGGAAGAGGCCGATCCCAGGACCAATCCTCGCAACCATTGTATTCACAATGGATACAGTTCGGTTGCGTTGATTCCGGTACACTCCGGTCATGAAATCATCGGCCTTTTGCAGTTGAACGACTATAGGGAAAACAGGTTAAACCGGGAACTGGTGCGTTTCTTTGAGGGGCTTGGGGATCAGATCGGCATGACTCTTCAGCGCAAACTGGTGGAAGATGCACTGCGTCAGAATCAGCAGGATCTTAATCGAGCCCAGGCAGTCGGGCAGATAGGAAGCTGGCGCCTGGATGTGGGGCACAACGTACTGACCTGGTCGGACGAGAATCATCGCATTTTCGGTATTCCCAAAGGGACGCCGATGACATATGAGACATTTCTGTCCACAGTTCACGAGGATGATCGTGGCTACGTCGACACAATGTGGAAGGCGGCTTTGCGCGGGGAACCCTACGACATCGAGCATCGAATCCGCGTAAACGGCGAAGCGAAATGGGTAAGGGAGAAAGCGTATCTGGAATTCGACGATACGGGCAGGCTGCTGGGAGGATTCGGCATCACCCAGGATATAACAAGCCGAAAGCAGGTGGAGGAGGAGCTGAGGATACTCAATGAATCGCTGGAGCGCCGTGTAGCGGAGCGCTCCATGGTCGCGGAGTATCGCACGGAGCAGCTCCAGAAACTGACTCTGGAATTGACTCTCGCGGAGCAGCGCGAAAGGCAACGCCTGGCCATGGTGCTGCACGACGGTCTCCAGCAGATTCTGGTGGGGGCGAAAATCCAGCTGGGATTTGTAAAGAAGAGCCGGGATATTCATCAGGCGGTGGAGCAGGTGACCGAGCTTATTGACGATGCCATTGAAACCTCCAGGTCGCTTTCGGCCGAACTCAGCCCGCCGATACTGCTTCAGGGAGATCTTATCCTGGCGCTGGAATGGCTGGTTCGATGGAAACAGAACAAATACGGGCTGAATACCCGGTTGATAGTCCGGAAAAAGGTTAAATCACCGGCTGATGAAATTACTCTGTTGCTATTTCAGTCTCTGCGAGAGCTATTATTCAATGTCGTGAAGCATGCCGGAGTGAAAGAGGCCACTGTGACGATCAGCGAAGACAACGGATCAATCGAGGCAATAGTGGAAGACGAGGGGCGGGGATTCGATCCGGCCGGGCTTCGCGCCGAAGGGGGAGAATCGCAAGGTATCGGCCTGTTCGGCATACGCGAGCGCCTTACCTATTTCGGGGGGGTGATGGAGATCCAAAGTGCCCCCGGAAAGGGAAGCCGGTTTAAAATTACTCTTCCGCGCTCGGTCCTTATATCCAAACCGGAACATCCGGATGAGAAACCGGAACGGGATGCCGCAGATGTTCCCGGTATCGCAGTTTTATCCAGACCGGTTGTTGAAAAGAAAAAGATACGGGTGCTGCTGGCGGACGACCATATTGTTATGCGGCAGGGTTTGTCCCGGCTGCTGCGCGGAGAACCGGATATTGAAGTCGTCGGGGAAGCATCGGATGGGAAATCCGCTGTCTCCCTGGTCCGGGAAACGTCGCCGGATGTGATCCTTATGGATATCAACATGCCGGGCATGGGCGGCATAGAAGCGGCACGAATCATCCACGAAGAATTACCGGAAATCCGCATAATCGGTTTGTCCATGTTTCAGGAAAACGAACGCGCCGATGCGATGCGAAAGGCGGGCGCCGTCGGCTATATCGTTAAAAGCGGGCCCTCGGAGGCCGTTGTAGCGGCCATCCGTGATTGCGTCGAGATGCACCGGGATCGCGAGACGTAACGGGTGCCGCATGCAATCCTTCCCGCTTTACAAACCCGCGTCCATTCCTGCTCCCTCCCATGGAACACTACTCTTTTATAAACTACAATGTTGTTGTAAAATAACAATCCTGTTTCTTGACTCAATCTTGGAGACGGCACGCAATATGTTTATAAAGCGCTTCAGGTCGGTTTTACTGGTCGCCGCGGCAATTTTTATCCTGGGCGTTTCTGCAATTGCGGCCCAAAAAGACAGGGAAATCTTGATCTCGACGGCCATCAGCCTGAAAGACGCCTTTGAGGAAATCAGCGCCTTATATCAAAAGCGGACCGGGATTCGTGCGCGACTTAATCTGGGCTCTTCCGGAATGCTGCAGAAACAGATTGAAGCGGGCGCGCCTGCGGACGTTTATGCCAGCGCCGGCATGAAGCAGATGGATGCCCTCGAGGCCGGTGGATTTATTGTTCCTGGAACAAGATACAGTTTTGCGCGCAACCGGATCGTTCTGGTCGTTCCGTCTCTTTCGTCACTGGGATTGCATTCGTTTTCGGACCTTGCAGGTTCGGGAATTTCCAGGCTGGCAATCGGAAATCCTAAAACAGTTCCCGCCGGACAGTATGCCCGGCAGACTTTAATATCGATGGCATTATGGGATCGACTGCAGTCCCGGCTGATTCCGGCTGAGAACGTGCGCCAGGTGCTGGACTATGTTGTCCGTGAGGAAGTGGATGCCGGTATCGTATACGCTTCCGATGTGCCTGTTTCGCACGGGAAAGCCGTTATCGCCGCACGGGCCCCGGAAGACTCCCACGATCCGATCCTGTATCCTATCGCAGTGGTTAAAGGGACGGAATCGCCGGCCGAAGCGGGAAAGTTCATCGATCTTGTACTCGACGATTCCGGACAGGCAATAATGAAAAAATACGGTTTTCTTCCTTTGCGGTAATTCATGATCTGGCAAACACTCCGGCTTTCTCTCCTGGTTGTCGGCATCGCAACGATCCTGATCGGTTTGATTGGAACCGCCTTCGGATACATTCTGGCCAGATGCAATTTCCGCGGCAAGGACATACTCGACGCCGTTCTGACGCTGCCCATGATTCTCCCCCCTACGGTAACCGGATATTACCTGATACTTATATTGGGAAGGCGCGGTCTGCTGGGGGGCCCTTTATATGATCTCACAGGTTGGACCGTCACTTTTACCTGGGCGGCGGCAGTCATTGCCGCAACCGTAATTGCCCTGCCTTTAATGATTAAATCCGCCCGCGCAGCCATTGAAAGCGTGGACACGGAATATGAAATCGCTTCCCGGATTATGGGAAAGAGCGAATGGGAAACATTTTTTCGTATCACTTTGCCGCTGGCGAAGAGAGGGTTGCTGGCGGGAATCGTATTGAGTTTTGCCCGCGCATTCGGGGAGTTCGGCGCCACCCTGATGCTCGCCGGCAATATCCCCGGCAGGACGCAGACAATGCCTTTGGCTATCTATGAAGCCGTGGCTTCCGGGGAAGATGAACGTGCGATGTGGCTGGCCCTGATTCTGACGGGCATATCGATTACGGTCGTTTATCTGACCAGCCGTTTATCGCGTCCCAGGAAGAGTGCCTGAATATGTTCGAAGCACGGATTAAAAAGCAGCTTGGTTCTGATGGGGCGCATCCCTTCAACATGGATGTCGACATAAAAGGGGGGGGCGGCATTACCGTTCTTTTCGGATCTTCCGGTGCCGGCAAAACAAGCGTCCTCCGAGCCGTCGCAGGAATTTTAACGCCGGATCAGGGCAGGATTTCCCTGGGCGGCCGGATCTATTTCGATTCCTCCACCGGAACGTGTCTTCCTATCCAGGAGCGAAGGATCGGGTACGTATTCCAGAATCACCTGCTTTTCCCACATTTTACGGTGGAGCATAATATTCTTTACGGCATCCGGGACCATTCCCGGGCAACCGCCCGTCAACGCGTCCGTGAACTGCTCTCCATGCTGGGAATCGGCAAGACTGCACGGCGCTATCCCCGGGACCTTTCCGGCGGCGAGCAGCAGAGGGTCGCCCTTGCCCGCGCGCTCGCTTCCGATCCTTCGATAATGCTTCTCGACGAGCCGCTGTCCGCCGTGGACGTGGCGACGCGGTCGCGCCTGCTGGAAGAAATTTCCGTTATACAGGAAAGATCCGGCATCCCTTTCCTGTATGTGACCCACAACCACAGCGAAGCGGTACGTCTCGGAGACGCGATGTATGTCCTGGATGAAGGAAGGATCGTGCAGACGGGAACTCCGCTCGAAATATTCAACTCGCCCCGTTCCGCTCCCGTCGCCAGAGTCGTCGGCACTGAAAATATCTTTGTCGGGAATATTATTGAACACAGAATCGATGACGGAACGACCGTCGTCGATATCGGGGCCTGCCGGGTACAGGTTTCATACTGCGACCTGCCCGCCGGCGGCAGGATTACGGTCGGCATCCGGTCGGAGGACATCATCCTGTCCCGGGAATGCCTGACACAGACAAGTGCCCGAAATGTCCTGAAAGGGATAGTCCGGCGCATTATCCTCGAAACCGATAAAGCGGAACTTGTCGTCTCATGCGGCGTGGATTTCAAGGTGAGTATCACCCCGGCGACCATCCGGATCCTCGATCTTAAAGTCGGGACTGAAATCTATATGCTTATCAAAGCCAGAGCCGTACATCTTCTCGCATAAAACCGTGTGAACGTCCTAACGTGCTAACGTGCTAACGTGAAAAGCCTTCGCTGATGGGATGCGGGCAGGAGACGGATAAATGGCGGGGATGGAAGGTTTGGGGAGAACGGGAATGTTGGATTCCCGTTCTCCCCAAACCTTCCAGCCTCCCGCTGTTTACGTCTTCACTACTGGCAGGAAGTACTAGTAGCAGAATTGCAATAAACAATAAGCGCATTTTCATATATCGTTTCTGGTTTTTATTTTTCCATCATAACCTGGATTCTCCCATTCATCCATCAAATATTGTATTCCACCAGCGAAGGCTTGTCACGTTAGCACGTTAGCACGTTCACACGTTAGCACGTCAGCATTAAGCCTCGGCGTGCCGATCTAACTTCCAATCAGCTTTTTGTAGTAGTTGATGAGTCCATTGGTGGAGCTGTCGTGGGATGCGACGGGTTGATCGTGACGGAGTTCAGGCAGGATGCGGCCCGCAAGCTGCTTGCCGAGTTCCACCCCCCACTGGTCGAAGCTGAAGATGTTCCAGATGACGCCCTGGACGAAAATCTTGTGCTCGTACATCGCGATCAGGCTCCCGAGTGTGCGCGGTGTGAGTTTCCGAAAGAGTATGGAGTTCGTCGGCCGGTTGCCCTCGAACACTTTGTGGGGCGCAAGGCGCTCTATATCCTCGTCGGTTTTGCCTTCTTTACGCAATTCGGCCGTTGCTTCCTCCAATGTTTTTCCGTTCATCAGGGCTTCGGTCTGGGCGAAGAAATTGGACAGAAGAATCCGGTGATGCTCGCCTATAGGATTATGGCTTACCACCGGCGCCAGGAAGTCGGCCGGGACTATCCGGGTTCCCTGGTGAATCAACTGGTAGAAGGCATGCTGGCCGTTGGTGCCCGGCTCTCCCCATATAATCGGACCGGTGTTGTACCCGGGGCGTTTTCCCGAGCGGGTAACGGATTTGCCGTTGCTTTCCATATTGGCCTGCTGAAAATAGGCCGGGAACCGGTGCATGGACTGGTCGTAGGGCAGGATGGCTTCCGTTTCGGCTCCGAAGAAATTCGTATACCAGATTCCGATGAGCGCCAGGATTAACGGTATATTTTGGTCGAACGGCGTTTCCCGGAAGTGCATGTCCATGGCATGGGCGCCGGAGAGTAATTCTTCAAAACGGTCGAATCCCACCGAGCAGGCGATGGATAATCCGATGGCCGACCAGAGGGAGTACCTGCCGCCCACCCAGTCCCAGAATTCAAACATGTTTTCGGGATGGATGCCGAACTCCCGTACTTTCTCCGTGTTTGTCGAGATGGCGACGAAATGCTTCCGGATATGCACCGGGTCGCCTGCAGCCTTCAGGAGCCATTCCCTGGCGCTGAATGCGTTGGTCATGGTTTCCTGGGTCGTGAAGGTTTTGGACGCGATCAGGAACAGAGTCGTTTCCGGCCGGAGCCCTTTCAGGGTTTCGACGAGATGGGTGCCGTCCACGTTGGAAACGAAATGCGCGCGCAGGCCGGGTTGCGCGTAAGGGCGCAGGCATTCGGTAACCATGACGGGTCCGAGGTCGGATCCTCCTATGCCGATATTGACAATATCCGTAATGGCGTCGCCTGTATATCCTCTCCAGTCCCCGATCCGTACCTTCCGTGAAAACGCCCTCATCTTTTCGAGCACGCTGTTGACCGCGGGCATGACATCCCGGCCGTCGCAAAGAATCGGCATATTGGAACGGTTGCGCAATGCTGTATGGAGTACGGCGCGGTTTTCCGTTTCATTGATCGGATCGCCCGAGAACAAGCGTACTATGGCGTCGCGGACCTTGCAGATATCGGCCAGATCGAGCAGCAGGCGCAGGGTTTCGGCCGTGAAGCGGTTCTTGGAGTAGTCCACAATAATATCTTCAAACGGAATGGAAAATGCGTCGAACCTGAAGGGATCCTGCGCAAAAAGATCTTTCATTTGCAGGGATTGTATATCCCTGTAATGATCTTTGAGGTTTTTCCAGGCGTTTGTGGTGGAGGGATCGATTTTGGGAAGCATGACACGTAACGATTCGGTTAAGAATGTTATTGCCTAAAGGGGCGAAGCCGGAAGGTTCGCCCCTAAAACGGTTCGTCATTCGGAACCGGGCACTATGATTACCGATTTGATGTAATCCAGGTTAGGGAAGGTTTTCTCCAGGTATGCATTGCCTTCCAGCTGGATCCGCCGCTGATCCGGATTTTCTCCATATTCGTCGTTGATGGCATCCACGGCCTCCATGCCCTTCGTGACCCGGCCGAGGGGAGGAAATCCCTGGGCATCAAGAAACGTATTGTCCGCATAATTGATGAATAACTGGGTCGTGCGGGAATTCGGGCCGGCGTGCGCGAATGTTACGGTTCCGCGTTTGTTGGATTCCTTCCCCGGATCGTCTTCAAACTGGGATGCGCGCCAGACGGTGTTCAGTTGGGGATCTCCGTTAATTCCGAACTGGACCATGAAGCCTTTTACGACCCTGAAGAATCGGCAGTTGTCGTAATAGCCGTTTTTAACAAGGTTGTAAAAACGGTCGGCGCCTTTGGGCGCCCAGTCACGGGTAATATCAACGGTAAATTCGCCTTTGGAAGTATCAAATAAGACCTGGAATGTATCCGGGGCTGTTTCATTTAATTCATTGGGATTCATAAGCATCTCCTGAAGGGACAGTAACGGTTGCAGATCGTCGGCCGACGCTGACGCAACTGCAAAAAACAATGCGAACATGTTCACGAACGCTATTGACCGTAAAAATTTTAGTACTGGCATTTTCTAATCCAATTTTTAAGAGTCCTTCCAATCCAAAGTCTCCACAGGGATCGGTTGAAATTCAAGCGAAAAGGGGACTGCCGTGGAAGGACTTGTTCTGTACCGGATATTCCGGAGGTTCGTTCTCCGACAGATGGAAGGTGGAAGCCCGGTATATCCGCGTGAACCGCCGGCTACTGCCGGCAGGACGAGCAGATTCCGTAAAGGTAGACCTCGTGATCCTCCGTGATGAATCCGGGTGGGGTCGAACTCTTTTCGTTGAAAGCACATCCGGTTATTTCAAAAAGCCGGTCACAGGACCTGCACTGGAAATGATGATGATGTTCCTTCCCGGCCCTTTCGTAAAGAACGCCCCGTTCAGGTGTATGTATCTTCTTCAGCCATCCTTTCTCGACCAGGATCTTAAGATTGCGATAGACGGTTGCCTGATTCAAAGATCCGACGGACCGGCGACCGACCTCCAGAATTTCATTGATTCCAAGAGGCCTGTCAATTTTCCGGAAGACTTCCTGGATGGCATTCCTTTGACTTGTTTTTCTCTTCATCCCGGTATCCTTATCCGTATTTCCAATGGGGCGTCTTTTTGCTTACAGAGGGGAAACATTCCGATACCGCCTCCGCTACGCCGTCCGTTACGCGGCGAATCCCCCGGAAAAGCCCGGATCGAAGCTCTATCCTAGCGTCCACCGGATCTTATTGCAAGTGTGTCCGCAATAAAATCCGCATATCTAACGGGGGTTCGTGTAAGCGAAGCACGCACATAAAAACCATGCGTGCTCAGAAGACATAGCTCTCCGTGCCGCCGCAGTATGAATCCTGCCCGGAGTATCCCCAAGATTATTGGGGACACTCCGGGCAGGTGAGAAATGCGGGTTGATATTGACACGGTTTCAGTATTATGAATAATGCAAATACATTTGCAATAGCGGGAGGGATGCGGCGTGCAGGATTTCTGGGCAGTGACGATACGGGTGGTTCCTGCATTCCTGCTTGCCTTCGGCGGGGGTGTGATCAGCTCCCTGTTTGCAGTGTCCCACGAACGATTGTGCCGTATGATCAGTCTTGCAGCGGGAACACTGTCCGGGGTGACTCTGTTTACCATTATTCCCGAAACCTACGAAACGTTGCCTTTGTGGCAACTTGCGGCGTCCCTTGTTTCCGGGTATGCTGTTTTTTACCTGATCAGCCGGTATGTTTTTCATGTCTGTCCCGCATGCGCGGCAAGCCATTTTGACGACGCAACGACCCACAGGTTCGGTGAGATCGCGGCGGCCATGGTGATAGCGCTGGGAGTGCACAGCACGATGGATGGACTGGCTCTCGCATTGGGGAAGGAAGCCGGAATGTCCGCCGGACTTGATTCCTCCATGCTTATGGCGATATGCATCCATAAGGTTCCCGAAGGGCTCGCTCTCTGCGCATTGCTGCTGGCTGCCGGTTTCCGAAAAGGCATTGCCCTGATATGGGTTGCCGTTGTGGAAGCAACAACCTTATTGGGCGGTGCCATCGGGTTATGGGTGATTCCGCAAGTTTCCGGCCTGTGGTTGGATGCCCTCCTGGCCCATGTCGGGGGCGGATTTATTTTTCTCGCGTTTCATGCCGTGTTCGGCGAATTGGTCCGGCATGGAAAGAAACAGGTCCTGTTCTACTTTTTCATAGGCATGGTGCTGATCGCGGTACTGACTCTTCTTGTGCACGGGCACTAAAAAATATCACCGCAGAGACGCAGAGGTCCGCCGAGAGATAAGAATTAAAAAATAGATGTCCTTTTCTAATCTGACACTTCCGCCTTCTGGCTATACCTATTTTCTCTTCATTGCCTAAAGGGCGAACACAAGGTTCGCCCCTACATTCTTCCACTGTCTTTTTCATGGGAATTCCCGGCCTGGGACTCTTCCCGAAGCGAAAAGCAGGGCTGGGAATCCATCGGCGTCGGGTTCGGAATCGGTATCGGGATCGAGCTTTTAAAATCGATTCCGATACCGACGCCGATACCGACCCCGAAAAATCACAAGGAGTCACAGGACATTCAATCCAGCATTGCCGGAGGCCGGGCCGTCTTCTGGCTTCTGACTTCTTACTCCTGTTTTTCTTTATATTTCTGAATATTCGCTTTCGCAGTCCGCCGATCGAGTTTGGTACGGCGCGCCACTTCTTCGTAGGTCCCGTGGCGTTCATACAGGAGTTCACAGTAACCGGAAAGCAGCGCTTCGGCATCCAGATTCCCTTCGTCAATCCCGATATGCAGCCGGGATTGTAGATCGGATGCCGCGACCTGTGCGTCCCCGTGATAGGCGCCGGTCAGCAAAATCCTGCGTACGGCCTGTTCGAGTTCCCGGACATTTCCCGGCCAGGAGTACTCTTCCCCCGGTGAATCTGTGATCCTGCGGCGCACCATGTTCAGAATATCGGAAGATGTTTCACCCGAAATCCTGTGAACGATGAGCGAGAGGAGATCATCCATTTCCGCGGGATCTTCCCGGATGCGCTGTTTGAGGGACGGGACCACGATAATGTCCGAACAGAGCCGATAGAAGAAGTCGTCCCGGAACTGGCCGCCTGCGCGAAGATCGTTCAGGAATCTGTTGGTCGCGGCAATGATCCTGCCGCGAAAACGGCGTTTTTCATGGCTACCGACGGGAGTAAAATTGCGATCCTGGAGGACATGCAGGAGTTTGATCTGGATCGGTTCGCCGACATCCCCGATTTCATCGAGAAAAATGGAGCCGTATGCGCTGCATCGGGCGAAGATCCCTTCATGGGCTTCCACAGCGCCGGTGAATGCGCCTTTTCGATGCCCGAACAATTCCGATTCGATCAGAGTTTCAGGGAACTGGGAGAGATTCAGCGCCGTGTAGCCGCCGGTAAAACTTTCGACAAAGGCTCCCCGTTTTTCATCGAAGGGAATGAATCCCGACTGCCCGATGGCTGCGGCCGCGGCTCCCTTACCGGTGCCGGTTTCGCCGAGCAGCATGGTTGAAAAATCCTCCATGCGATTCCAGAAATGCCGCTCGTACAGGCGGATGTCATTGGTAAAAACATTGTTCCAAAGATGTCGCCGCAGTTTTTTCATCGATTCACAGCGGCCGATCAGGCTTCGGTCTATGAAAAAGAACGCGCGACGTACCTGGTAGAAAACAGCCAGATAAAACCTGGCCTCTTCCGGCGAGAAACCTTTGCCGCACAATTTCGTGAATACTTCACCATAAAACGGGACGGGGAGCGGTTTGTCGCCGGCCTTCGACTGGTCCCCGATATGCCGGTCCAGCAGCGGCAGAAACTGGTGGTAGGTATCAAAAAGAAGTGCCTGCCGCAACAGTTCACGGTCTTCATTCCTGAAATAATTAATGTCGGCGCGGCCTTCCTCTTCCAGCTTTCGCACTTTTTCTGCAACCCTGGCCACAATTCTCTCCGGGCGTTCTTCCCAGGCAACGGACGTGTCGCAGTCCGCAATCTGCAATTGGAGATCCTGGTAGGTGTCGCTGAAAGGATTGGTCGTCGCCGCTTCCGAGAGGAGATGGAAGAAACGGCGATTTTCATTGGAAAGTGTTTTTTTCATGCAGTGAACGTACATTATATGTTCATTTTATGTCTATAGTAAAATATGCCTTAAAAGCCTCATTTTATAAGTGATTTAAATACAAATGTTTGATTGAACGTCCGATTGGTACGGGATGTGCCTGTGAAATATTATCCCGTTTAAGGCCGAATTTTCAGGCTAAGCGATATTGTGATGATATGTTGGACCGGGGAGAATTTATGGGGAGGATTTATTTTCGTTCAGTGTTTCCCGTTCCGCATTGTTGACCGTAGTTTGTAACGGGAAACGGGGAACAAGATGTTTGTAAATGCCATTCACACCCCGTGGTTCGGGGTAAGCCCAAAACATGCTTTTTTCGGGCATAACGGTTTTATTAGAAATGGAGCGGGATCATGAATTCGCAAATTAACGATTTTGTGTATGAGGCCCTGCGTCGCGGGGTGTCCAGGGAAGACATAAGCGCGGGCCTTTTGAAAGGCGGTTGGACATCAAAGGAAATCAATGCCGCCCTGGATGCATTCGTGGAGTGCGATCTGCCGCTGCCGGTTCCACGAAAACGCGTGTCGGGCTCCGCAAAGGAAGCCTTCCTGTTCCTGGTGCTTTTCTCATCTCTTTATACGTTCGTTTTCGGGCTGGGATCGGTTCTGTTTGATTTGATTAATATCCATCTTCCGGCTCCCGGAGAAACAGTATGGCGTTGGGTAGTATCCTTGCGTTATGGGATCGCTTCGGTGATTGTATCTTTTCCGGTTTTCCTCTTCATGGTCAGGCTGATTACGCGGGAAGCGCAGCGGAATCCCGGCCAGCGGATATCGCCGGTGCGCCGCTGGTTGACCTACCTCACGCTTTTTGTGGCGTCTGTTTCGATTGTTGCGGATCTCATATCCTTGATTGTTCGTTTTCTTTCGGGGGATCTAACTCTTAGGTTCGGACTTAAAGTCCTCGTGGTAGGTGTTCTGGCAGGTATTGTTTTCATCCATTACCTGCGGGATCTGCGCCAGGACGAGGTAGCGCCTTCCGCAGAACACAGATTAAAAAAATCGGGCAGGATCGCATATGCCGTTATGATCGCGGCGGTGCTGGGGATTCTCGGATTCGGGTTCTGGACGGCGGGAAGCCCTATGAAAGCGCGTCTCTATGCACAGGATAATCAGCGTATCAGCGACCTGGCAAATATATGCCGTCGGGTGCAGCTGTTTTATAAAAACCAGGGCGTTTTGCCGCGGACTCTGTCCGACTGCGATATTAATCCGGGAACTTACATTAACCAGAAGACGGACCGCGTTACGGGAGACTCTTACCTGTATCGCGTCATCGATGCCACGCACTTTGAGGTTGGCGCCGTTTTTGATCTGCCCACTTCGGAGGACGGTCCGAAGACTGCCGCAGGATATATTCCCGGCACGGCAATGGAGGAAGCCGGATTCTGGGATCATGACGCGGGCAGAAAAACCTTTAAGGTGGATGCGACGAGAATAAACCCGGACAGAAATTGATGCAGTCGTGGAAGTATTGCGCGCCGGCAGGCTCCTCCGCGGCATCAATTCGTCAGGCATGCATATCAGACCTCCAGCCCGATGGACCGCATGAGCTCGAGCGCGTTGCTTTTTCTCACAACTCCCCGGCGAAGTTTATAGTCGAATTCCATCCGGCCGTTTTCGATGTGGTCTTCGAAATGAACGTTGGCGGCCAGCGGGGCGAGCCTGTCGGCAATATGCGCCAGCGAAAGATCGTGGGTTGTCAGTAGCCCGACGGCATTTCGGCGCACAAGAGCTTCCACGATAGCTTCCGCACCGATACGGCGGTCATGGGAGTTTGTACCGTGAAGCAACTCGTCCAGTAGAAAAAGCAACGGCACAGGCCCGCCGGCCAGGGCGACAAGTTTCTGCAGGCGCGTAATTTCCGCATAAAACCTGGAAGTCCCCGCCTGTAAAGAATCTGTGATGCGTATGGAGGCTCCCGGGACCATCGACGATATGCGCAAATGGTGCGCGCGAACAGGAGCTCCGGTTAAAGCAAGAACCGTATTAATGCCGACCGTGCGCAGCAGCGTGCTTTTGCCGGACATATTGGATCCGCTTACAATCAACACCCTGGAGTCCTTCGAAAGAATCACATCGTTGCGAATGCACCGGCCTTCGGGAATCAGGGGATGACCGAGCCCCCGGCCGTCAAAACAGGGGGATTGTTCGGTTAATTCCGGAAATGGATCCTCCGGATGTTCGTATGCGTATCCTGCCAGGGAGGAAAGGGCCTCAAATTCCGCGGTTGCTTCAAGCCAGCCGGCAATGGCACTTCCGTATTTCCGGCGCCAGTCTTCAATCAGAAATACGAATTGGATTTCCCAGATCAACAGAAACGCTATGGGTGCAAAAAAGGCGTTTCTCCTGGATTCCAACAGTTCCGTCAGGGAATTAAGATGTGCGATCAACCGGGAGGGGGAGCGGTCATTGCGATCCAGCGCCCGTTTCAGCATCCCGAGGTGCCGGGACTTGAAAGTTTCCTTTTCAAGACGTGCGAGCACAAGAGAGAGAAGTTTCAGATCCCTGCATGCCAGTTCCGCCTTCCTGGCGGCGGGCCTGATTTTACGGCGCAATAAGTAGAAGAAAACGACTTCAGCGAGAACTGTTCCCAGAAACCATGTGTGCTGTCCCGTAAGACCCCAGACCGTCAGGGATGCCATGGCAAAAAGGGAAAGAAGCGCGGCGACGATCCGGATCGGGATTAACGGGGGCATTGCCGGCCCTTTCCCCCAGGCGAGAAGAGGAGGGGGATCCAGTCCGGCGCGAATATCTTCCCCCAAAACGGCCAGGTCTTCGCGAAGGTCCAGCCTATTCCGGAGATCATCCACCGCCTCCTGTCTGGACCGGACTTCTTCCAAATCCGCCGGAGTTTTAAGCCAGGATGCCAGTTTCTCTTCCCCGGCATGGGTGCGTGCGCTGCATAAAAGCTGAAACAGAGAGCCGTTTCCAAAGAGATCCAGGTCCTGTGCATAGAGATGCGCCGTATTGTTAAAATGTTTCCCCGGTTCGCCGCATCCTTCCCAGCGTTCTTCAATGCGGGCCAGTCCCGTTTCGTAGAATTGGATAGCGCGCCTGCTGCGATTGAGATTCTTAAGAACGCGGCTGTGCCGGACGACAAGCGCAAGGAATGCGGTCGCAGGAAGCGACAGCCACAATGGATGGAGCCCGCCGGTTTTAAAAGCGAACCAGGCCATGACGGCTGCGGCCAGAAACAGAATCAGCCGGGTGTTTCCGATTCTTCGATGCAGCGATTCATGTCGAGCGGCGGCCGCCTGCCTCTGTTTTAAACGAATGCCGTATTCTGTTTCCGGATTTGTATTCATCTGGTTTTTTAATTCCTTTTTTTTCAATGCTGCCGGATATAATCGCCCGGTAACTCCTTACGGGATTCCACCGCCCTGTCTTCTGTGTGGCGGTCAATCCCGGTGAGAATGCGGAATGGCGACAGATACCAAAGATTAATAGGGAATAATTCCGGATGCAATCGTGTTTCTGCTGCATTTTACGGATCCTGTCAGCCCGGTGCGCCATTGGGTATGTGGAGGTAAGACAATGAAAATACTTGGTATTGCATGCAGTCCTCGAAAAAACGGGAATACCGAAATATTGATGAATCAGGTCATGTTGGCGGCGGAGAGGGAAGGCTGCGAAACGGAAGTTTTTCGTGTGTCGGAAAAGAATGTGGCGCCCTGCGATGCCTGCGGCCTGTGTTTCGAAGCCGGGAGTTGCGTGGTCCAGGACGACATGCAGGAACTTTACGGAATGCTCGAACATGCGGACGGCATTATTTTCGGCACACCGGTTTATTTCGGCAGCGTAAGCGCGCAGGGCAAGGCCATAATGGATCGCATGTTCGCTTTGCTCCAGCGCCGGGCCCTGAAGGACAAAGTCGCGGGCGCGCTGGTGGTTACAAGAAGAGTCGGGGCGATACAAACCCGGTCGCTGATCTATTCCTTCTGCATTGCACAGGGTATGATTGTGGCCGGTGGCGCTATCGGCTATGGACGGGAGATAGGAGATGTGCTGACCGGCGTCGGCGGCGGAATCGATATGTCGGCCATGGAGGAATCCCGCGTTCTGGGCGTGAGTGTCGCCCGGCTGGTGAAAAAATTACGCTAGTGCGATATTCATTGCGGACAGGAGATGCGACCCTTACCTGTTACAGGATCGGGGAGTTCGTGGATCTCTGCCGCGGGCCCCATATCCCCCGGACCGGCATGCTGAAGGCCTTCAAGATGCTTCGGCTGGCCGGCGCCTACTGGCGGGGAGATTCCGGCAACAGGATGCTGACGCGGCTCTATGCTACAAGCTTCGGCGATAAAAAGTCCCTCGATGCCTATCTTGAGGCGCGGCGCAAGGCGGAAGAGAACGACCATGTTCGGCTGGGGCAGAAGCTGGATCTTTTTATCAGCAATCCCAATGTCGGGCAGGGGCTTCCCCTTTTCACCCCACGGGGCACCGTTATGATGAAGACTCTTCAGCGCTTCATTGAAGACGAGGAATTTATCCGCGGCTATCGGAGCACGCTCACGCCTTTTATGGCCAAGAGCGATCTTTACAAAATATCGGGCCACTGGCAGCACTACAAGGACGGGATGTTCATCATGGGAGACAGCCATGAGGAAATATCCCGGACGGATCCGCAAGGGGCGGAAAACAGGGAGGTCCTGGCGCTGCGCCCCATGACCTGTCCGTTTCAGTTCATGCTGTATAAGCGGAAGCTGCACAGCTACCGGGACCTGCCCGTCCGCTATTCCGAAACTTCGATGCTGTTCCGGAACGAAGCCTCGGGTGAAATGCACGGACTGACCCGCATTCGCCAGTTTACCCTTTCGGAGGGGCATATCATCTGTACCCCCGGGCAGTTAAAGAAGGAATTTCACGACGTTCTCAAGCTTATCGGCTACGTAATGGAAACGCTCGATCTGACCGATTACTATTACCGCTTTTCCAAGTGGGATCCTGATAAGACGGATAAGTATATCGACAATCCGGCCGCGTGGGAGTCCTCGGAGAAGGCGCTCAAGGAGATCCTGGACGAAAACGGCCTGACCTATGTCGAGGCGGACGGAGAAGCGGCCTTTTACGGACCCAAGCTCGATATTCAAATGAAGAATGTATGGGGCAAGGAGGATACGGTCATTACCGTTCAGATCGATTTCGCGCTTCCCGGGCGGTTCGGCCTGACCTATATCGACAGGGACGGTCATGAGAAGACGCCGATGATCATTCATCGCTCCTCTATAGGGTGCTACGAGCGCACGTTGGCTCTCCTGATCGAACGGTACGGTGGAAAATTCCCTTTCTGGCTGTCACCGGAACAGGTCGTGGTTCTGACCGTAAACGAAGCACTGGATTCCTATGCTACGGAACTGGTGGGCCGGTTGATGCGGGCCGGGTTCAGGGCGTCCCTGGACAATCGCAACGAAACGCTGAAGCGGAAGGTTCGCGATGCACAGATTGCCTATATACCGGCCATCGTTACGATCGGGCCCAGGGAGAAGGAGAATGACGAGGTAAGTGTCCGAACCCTGGACGGGAATGTCCGCACCCTGTCCACGGACGCCTTTTTAGATAAATGCGCACAGCTGACCCGGACCTTTGCCGGGGAAACAACCTTCTAGCCCGCATTTCGTGAGTATATAGGCTGTTGTATAGGCGGCATACCGGCTTTTTTAAGTGCGCCCAGATGGGGTTCCATCCTGACTTCGGCAAAACCGGGGGCTCCGGAATCGATGCCGAGCACCGTCCGGTACAATTCAATATTGGGACTCGATCCCCAGGCATGACAGTCGGACCGGGCGGTATTCACATTGTAGTCTTCAGCTCAGCGCAATATTTTTCATGTTGATGGACTTCAATTTTAGAAACCTCGCGTTAAATTTGGACGTACCGCATAACGTTTTCTCGAAAATCTTCTCTTTCCAGGCAATCAACAGCATCTGCAAATCTGTTATACTTAATCCTTTTGAAAGGTTTCAGGATGACTCGGAAACAGTCTTTCATTATTTTCGCCGTAATCCTGTTTGTATGGATTCTATTACCGATTGCACGGGCGAATACAGAATTTTTCGATATCAACGATCTGAAACCCGGCATGAAGGGAGTCGGAAAGACCTGCTTCCGGGGAGACAGGCCGGAAGAATTCCAGGTGGAAATTCTGGGAGTTTTACGCGGCTTCGAGGCCGGGGCGGATGCGGTTCTTGCCCGGCTCAGCGGAGAAATGCTCGATGAAACGGGCGTTTTTGAAGGGATGAGCGGCAGCCCGGTTTTCATTGACGGCAAACTCCTGGGCGCCGTCGCATTTACCTACTCCTATGCCAAAGAGGCAATCTGTGGAATCACTCCGATTACTCAAATGGTGGATTCCTTTAAGGAGAGCCCGACCCCGGAAATTGAATTTCACCTGGATACGCAGATTGACGTTTTTTCAAAAGCCACAATATCTTCGCCCGGAATCCGAAATCTCTCGACCGGGCATGCTATTTTCCGCGGCGATGGCGAAACCCAACTCATGCCGGAAAGCCTGCAAAGCCATGCACTGGTTCCGATCGCCACTCCTCTCAGTCTTGGCGGATTCGACGCCAAAACCCTGCAGCTGTTTCAGCCTAAATTCCGGGTTATGGGATTGTCGATCCTGCAGGGAGTCGGTGGAATGCGCCCGGAAGATTCTTCCGGCTTTATGGCGGATCCGGATACGACGGCTCTGGAGCCCGGTTCGAACATTATCATTCCGTTGATCCGGGGAGACCTGGAGGTTTCGGCCGGAGGCACGGTCACCTATATTGACGGCGACAAGCTATACGCATTCGGTCACAGCCTGCTGGAGTTGGGATTCACCGATCTACCTGTCCATAAAGCCCGAACGATGTTCATCTTTCCAAGCCTGCAGAGCTCCTTCAAAATCCTGGAGATGGGAGAAGCCGTCGGTTCCATCCGCCAGGATCGGGGCATGGGCATTTTCGGCCGTCTGGGCGAAACAACCCGAATGATACCCCTGAAGGTCCGTATTAAAACCAGCCGGAGATTATATAAGACGTTCGAGTACGAAATGGTGCAGGATCGGCTCCTTACGCCGCTTCTGGTGAATCTGGCCGTTTACAACAGTATCGCGATTTCCGAACGCGGCCAGGGCGTTTTGACGATCGATGTCCAGGGAAAAGTCCGGGTTAAGAATGAAGAGGCTGTGGAAGTGTACAACCGGTTTTCTTCCGACAGCGGCGTTGCGGATGCTATTTCCGTCTCCGCCGCCCTTCCGGTCAATTATCTTCTGGCCTTCGGCTATAAAAATCTGGACATTGAAGACATTGATCTTACGATTACCGTACAGGAAAGCGATCGGTCCGCTCTGCTTGATTCCATCAGGTTGAACAGGACCGAAGCGAAGGCCGGTGACTCCCTGGAGCTTGAAATTTCCTGTAAAAAGGCGAACGGGGATACCATTCAGAATGTCTATCCGTTGCAGATTCCGTCGAACATTACGCCGGGTCCGTTGCATTTGCTGGTTGCGGACGGAACAACCCTGATGTCGATGGACGAACAGCCGGAGGACGAAATCCTGGTTCCGCGAAATCTCTCCCATCTCATCCGGCTGATTAATAACCTGAGAAAAAACGATCACCTGTATATCCGGATGTTTCGCCGGGAAACGGGCGCCGTGGTCAAAGGGGAAGGATTGCCCGGATTGCCTCCTTCGATACTGTCGATACTGGGCTCGGAGCGTAAGGTCGGGGCGATAATCCCGATAGGAATTTCCTCTTTACAGGAATACGAATTGCCCCGGACGAACTATCTGGCTGCCGGATGGAAAATGCTTACGATCAGGATTAATCCCTAGCCTGCATTATTCACAGGGTTTTGCATTGAGGCGGAGAAATCTTGTGAAAAATGCGGGCCGGTAGTGGAGTATAGGATGCGATATCTAGGATTTACGATACTGATTCTTCTGTTCGTGTTGTCGTTGAATGCTTCGGCGGTGACTCCGCAATTCTGGGAAAATTTTACCCAGGCTGATTTATTGGAAGGCAGTCTGGATCGAATGTCCCTTTCACCGGACGGCAAGCTTTTTCTTTCGCCGGCATACGATAGGATATTCGATACAGGCCAGCCGTATATTTTTTCCATGGTCCGGGACAGCCGCGGGAACCTGTACGTTGGAACGGGAGACGACGGAAAGGTCTTCAGAATTGATCCGCAGGGGAAGGGAACCCTGTTCTTTCAGGCTGAAGAAATCAACGTATTCGCCCTGGCGATCGATGCGAACGATAGTCTTTACGCAGGCACATCTCCTGACGGAAAGATTTATAAGATAACCGGTCCCGATCAGGCGACTCTGTTTTTCGACTCCGAAGAAAAGTATATCTGGTCCATGATTTTCGACGATGCAGGCAATCTTTATGTCGGGACGGGCGGCGGCGGCGTCATTTACAGATTGGACGAAAACGGCGCCAAAACGGTTTTTTTCAGTTGCAGCGATACCCACGTTATGTGCCTCGCCCGCGATAAAAACGGGAACCTGATAGCAGGGACTGCGCCCGGGGGGCTGGTGATTGAAATCAGTTCCGAAGGCAAAGGCTTTACATTGCTGGACACCCCGATGGAAGAGGTGCATTCCATTACTTTCGATCGTTTCGGAGATATTTTCGCGGTTGCGTCCTCTGCTGCGGGAATCGGTTTGAAAGCGGCGTCTCCGGAACCCGCTCCCAAGAATAAAACGGCACCTTCCACTACCGCGGTACAAACCGGATTGAAGGCGGATTCGACGGATTCCAGAACCGCAACGGCGACCGTTACCGCGCCGGGGGGCAATGCTGCGTCTGCAGGCAACAGGTCCGTTGTGTATGCAATTTCCAAAGACAGGGGAATGGAAACGATTTACGCGTCCAAAACGCAGATGGTGTACGATTCCGTTACGCGCGGCGACGGATCGCTCCTTCTGGCGACGGGGCCCAAAGGTCGACTTCTGTCGATAGATACCACCAAACAGGTTTCGGTTGTTTCCGATACGGAAGAGGAGCAGCTGACCCGACTGCTGGCGGATGGGGATATCGTTTACGTTGCCGGCAGCAACCAGGGCAGGCTTTACAAACTTCAGTCCGAAAGGTCCGGGACGGGCGTCTTCAAGTCGAAAATACTGGATGCCAGAACCGTGGCTTCGTGGGGAAAAATATCCTGGCAAGTGAAGAATCCCGGTGACGCTCGCATCGAATTTTCCACGCGGACGGGCAACACGGAGAAAATTGACAATTCCTGGAGCGAATGGAGCCCGCCGTATACCTCTTCCGGCACCCAGGTCGTAAGCCCGAAAGCCCGATACCTGCAGTGGAGGGTGACGGTCAGGCAGGATTCCGCTTCCGTTCAGAAGCCCGCCGCCGACCTGCTGGATCGCATCCGAATCGCCTATTTACAGCAGAATCTCAGGCCTCAGGTCACAAGCATCGAAGTGCTTCCCTACGGGATTGAATTTCAGAAGCAGCCTGCGTTGGCTATTAGTGGAACCGCCGCCGCCATCCCGGCAAGAACTTCGGACGGACGGTCCTTGAACTCGCCCAGGGAACGGGAAAACAGCGCGCTTAAACCTGTACCCCGTCGGGTGCTTAAACCGGGAGCGCAGTCGTTCACATGGAAGGCCTCGGACGACAACCGGGACTCCCTGGAATTTTCCCTCTACTTTAAAGGAGAATCGGAATCGGATTGGAAGCTGCTTGAAGAGAGACATCCCGATACGTTCTATACTTTATACGCTTCCTCCCTCCCGGATGGGATCTATCGCCTTAAGGTGGTGGCAAGGGACGCTCTCTCAAATCCATACGACGATTTTCTGATCGGCGAACTTGTTTCGCGGCCGTTTGTAATCGCCAATACTCCCCCTCAGGTTGAAATCAAAACAAGCGAAGTAAGAGGCAGAAGTGTAGAGGTTGCATTCGATGCTTATGTGCTGACCGGAAGCATAGCCACGGCGGAATTCTCCATCGACGGCGGCGACTGGAATCTTGTTTTTCCGGACGACGGCATTGCGGATTCGGCTCAGGAGGCCTTTCGGATCACCACTTCCGATCTTTCGGCCGGAGAACATCTGATCGGGATTCGCGCCAGCGACCGTGATGGGAATACGGGCATATCCAAGGTTGTCGTTCAGATCCCCTGATTCCCGATTTCCCCCATTCTGCCCAGGCCTGATTTTTTCGTCATCAGGTATGGATGAAAGCGTGCGGGTTAACGGCTGAAATATCAATCCGGTGACTATTTGAAAGTATTTGCGTATCCTGATTCGCGGTTGCATGACCTACGTCTTGTATGTAACACTTACGGGATTATTCGGTAGAAGCCGGTAGGGGACTACCGGGGGGAGGCAGCCTCTTTTCAAGTAAAAAAAGGCTGGATTATTTATTATTCAGGTCCCGATTCAGTGCCATGAAGAAAGCCCTGGCGCCGCGGACCGGTTTTTCGAGAATGGACATGAGAATAGAACGCTTTAAGTTGTTTTTTATTTGTTTTGTTGTTTTTTCACTTTTATTTTCCACTCTGGTCTATGCCGAGAACGGTACAGTAATAGCCACGTGCGTCGATGAATCCGGGAATCCGTTAAAGGGCGTGAAAGTAGAGATTTTTTCGCTCGATAACAGGAAAGTGGAAGATAAAAAATCCAACGGCGAGGGAATTGCTGAATTAACGAAGATCGCCGATGGAGTCTACAGAGTCGTCGGGCGAAAAAAGGACTATCAGCCGGCCCTTTATGAGTATCTGACCGTCAGTGCTTCCCAGGAAACTGTTACGCTGAAGCTTCAGCCCGGGTTGGATTCGCTGCTCTACTTTGAAGATCCCGCTCGTATTCAGAGGGCGTCGGATTCTCTGGCTCTCGGGATTCAGGCCATGAAGGCCAATAACACAGCCGAAGCTGAAAAAATGCTGCTGGAATCGATCGAATTGGATCCCTCCAATTCACAGGCATTATTTACTTTGGGCACCTTTTACTTTCAGATGACGCAGTTCGACCAGGCGATAGAAATTCTGCAAAAGGCAGAGAAGCTGGCCGGTATGTTCGCGTCCCTGCCGGCGATTCCGGGGCAGCACGATCCATCACAACAGAAGCAGTTTGAGGAGAATGCCCGGAAGCTTATTGACGCAGTGCCGGAGTATAAAGCCGAACTGGCAATCAAACAGAAAAAATACGACGTAGCCGTTGAAATTTACACCGGCATTCTGCAAAAGGATCCGAACAATCCGGATGTGCATTACCAAATGGCTGTTGCCTTAACCTACGCCGGAGATCTGGAAAAAGCCATGGGCGAGATCGATAAAGCGATTGAACTCAAGCCCGATGATAAGGATTACCCCAATCTTAAGAGTCAGATATCGGCGAGGATAGAGAACGCGGCGATAGCGAAAGCTCAGGCGGCACTGGACGAAGGAACCGGTCTACTAAAGCTTGGGAAAGCCGCCGAGGCGCTTGAGAAATTCCGGTCGGCAATCAGCCTGTTAAAGGAAGACAAGCAGGCCCCTGTATGGAGGCAGATCGGAATTGCGCAGGCTGAGCTGAAGCAGGCCGATGCCGCTGAAGAGGCCTTTAAAAAGGCGGTCGATCTGGCTCCCGCGAATGAAATCAACAATTATTTGAACAACCTGGCGCAGTTCTATCTCGAATCCAAGATGTATGATCAAGCGTTGGATACGCTGACAGATCCCAGGACGCGGGGGGATAAAAGCGCCGATCAGGTACTGATGGACATTGTCGACAGAACCAAGAACAATAATCCGGGATTTGCCAAGATCGTTCTGGAGCGCATCCTTAAGGCCAATCCAGAGAACCAGGACGCGTGTTTTCTCCTTGGCGAGTTGTATTACATAGATTATTCGGATAAGGATATGGACGCGCGCGCCAGGGAACTGCTTACGCAATACATCGAAAACGGACAGGATCCCGAAAAAGTCAATAAATCAAAGAACATGCTTGTACTGATTAACAGGAGATCCCAATAACAGTACTGAAGTCCGTTAAAAGAAAACCGGCTGTGCAACGCATTTCTGTGCCGCCTGTCGGCCCGGCTCTACGAATCATAAAATCCCCGGTTGCAGCCGGGGATTTTCATGTCGGCGACGATTTTAATCCGCTGCCGATCGTCGAATTCCGATTATGCGGGTTAAAGGTGAATCCCGCGATTAGAAGAGATTATCCCGTATTTACTTCGTCGGAACCTTCCTGCCTGGATTCTTCTTTTGCCGTTTTTCCCCTGGTGGTTTTTGTTTTGCGCGTATTGGTCTTCCGCGCGGTGGTTTTGCGCGTCCGGGTGGTCTTCGCGGCCGTTGTTTTCCGCTTCCTTTTTGGAGCCGGCTTCTCAACGGGAGTTTCCGTCTCTGTTTCGGGTTGAGTTTCCGGTTCTTTTTCCGGTGCCGATTCCGGTTTTATCTCCGCGGCAATCTCTTCCGCTTCCCGGGCAGGCTCCTTTCCCACCGATTCCGGTTCGTTCTGAGGAGGCTCAGTTTTTGTTCTGGTTGTTCTGGCCTTTGAGGTTTTTGTCGATTTCCTCGCGGTCTTTACCGACCGCGTCTTCCGGGTTTTGGCCTTTTCAGACGCGTTCTTTTCTTCGCTTTCCGTTTCTTTCGGCGCTGTTTCTTCAGGTTTGGTATCTGCCGTATCCGGCTTTTTCGGTTCGGATTGCCTTATTACAGATTCCGATGCGCTCGGCCGTGTCTGTTCCTGTGCGGGGGCTTCCTGAATCGTCTGGGGGAAGAGTTCCGCCGGGTAAATGCGCATTATGCCCTGGCGATTGCGTTCTATTCGGAGCAATCCGTCTTTTTGAGCCTGGCGAACCAGGTCGTAAGTACTGGTTATTCCGAACTGGTGTTCGTCAAATGGTGGTTGCAGGGACTTGAGGAATTGCTTGAATGTCCGCAAATACATGGGCCAATTAGGTTTAGCCTTTGATCCGCGTATCAGTTCCTGCAGGGCCCTGGTTGCTTCCGAAGGCTGTATCGGAATGGTCGACGGATCCGCAGGGGATGCCGCTTCCGGGGGAGCCTGTTCGGGCGAACTCGCGGGTTCCGGGGTCGTTTTCCCGTTGCTTTCCGGTATTTCCTTCAATTCGACCAGCAGGCTTCGGTCCACCTGTTTGAGATTGACGTACCCCGCGTTTGCCAGTTTTTGTGTGAAATCCCGGAAACTGCTTACACCATAATCCCGTTCGGAAAATGTGGAATCCAGTTGCAGCAACGTGCTTTTTAAGAGTCCGAGTTGGGGCGAGACTTCACGATCGGACAGGATCTTGAGGGATCTCCTGATGAGCGGAAGGGCGGTTTCCAGCGATGCAGGGCTGGATACTCCCTGGGACTTCCCGGTGGATCTTTTGATTCCCGACTGAACGCCGATCAGGTTTTCATAGGATATAAATTCGTGACAGTTTTTCTGCAGGATAACGCTGGTGAAAGCGCGCCCCCCGACCACGAACACAACCTTGTCGTATTGCTTCAGTTTTTCTACGAGGGCTATGAAGTCGCTGTCTCCGCCGACTATAACAAAAGCATTGATATGGTCACGGGTGAAAGCCATTTCCAGGGCATCCAGGGCCAGGGCGATATCCGCGCCGTTTTTATCCCCGCCGGGTGTCAGGTTCCTCTGCACCATCTGGACGGCATGCTGGGTCATGGCACGGCTGAAATCTTCGTTTCGCTTCCAGTCGCCGTAGGCTATCTTGGTAACCACCTGCCCTTTTTCCTTGATTGCCTCCAGAACCGTGCCGACATCGAAGTTCCGGCTGAGAGACTGCTTTACACCGATTGCGATATTATCGAAATCGATAAATACCGCGATCTTTAAACGTTCTTCTTCTTTTGAATTATTCATATGTATTCCTGTCCACCTAGATTACATCATTCTCCGGGAAAATTCGATAGAGTACTGCATTGCGACTTGCGGATTCCATACCAAAATAAAGACAACAGACTGCGAATGTACCGTCAGAAATCTGGAAAACCGGATCCCTATCGGGAGTTACAGGCCGGAAGAATAATCCAGGGTTAATAACCTTCAACCATCGATCTGTAATCCTCACTCTTCAATAATTCTGTTTAGAATATCAGTGGTGGAATTCATGTTCAAAACACATTTAATATAACGGTTACGCACAAGGTGAATTTTATGGATTCAAAAACGGCCCAACTCTGGATGCAGGAAGCGCTCCTGGAAGCCCGAAAAGCCGGGGCTTTGGAAGAGGTGCCGATAGGCGCGGTAGTCTTGTTGAACGGCAAGGTGATCGGCCGGGGGCATAACCGTTCCATCAGTCTGCACGATCCTACCGCCCACGCGGAAATCGTCGCCCTGCGTCAGGCGGCGCACAATCTGTCCAATTACAGGATGCCGGGATCGGTTCTGGTTGTCACCATAGAACCCTGTATAATGTGTGTCGGCGCCATGATCCAGGCCAGGATCGAAACGCTGATATACGGAGCCGCCGATCCGAAGGCAGGCGCGGTTCATTCCTGTTTCCGTATTGAGGATGCCCTGTTTCTCAATCACAGCATCCGTGTGGAGTCGGGGGTTCTGGGGGATGAGTGCGGTTTGATCCTCAAAGATTTTTTCCGCACCCGTCGCAATCCTTCCGACTAGACCTTCTTTCTACTCAGTTTTTGTTTTTTCTTGAACCTTGAACCCTGAACGGTAAACTTGTAAGCCCGGGCACGAAATACGGGCTGCTAGATCCATCCAAGGAGCGGAGACAGACTATTTTTCGACAGAAATATCCAGGGACAGATTCAGCGCCGGTGCGCTGTGGGTCAGCCATCCCAGCGAGAGGATGTCCACTCCGGAAGCTGCAACAGCACAGGCTGTCTGCGGCGTGACTCCCCCGGATGCTTCGGTTGTCACTTTCCCATTGACCATGCGTACAGCCTCGGACAGCATGTCCGGGTCCATGTTGTCCAGGAGTACGGCATCGATTTTTTCCTTTAATGCCGTCTCCAGCTGCTGGAGGGAGTCGACTTCCACCTCGACCTTTACCATGTGCCCCGCTTTGCGTCGAACGCGGTGAACGGCTTCCGCGATATTCCCCGCGACTATTATATGATTGTCCTTTATCAGGATTGCGTCGTTGAGCCCGAAGCGATGGTTGAATCCGCCGCCGGCGCGTACCGCATATTTTTCCAGCGCACGAAGACCCGGGGTTGTTTTCCGCGTGCAGACTACCCTGGCTGGATAAGGCGCAACCATTTCGACGATTTCGCGGGTGGCCGTGGCGATGCCCGAAAGATGGGACAGGAAATTCAGGGCCGTCCGTTCGCCGCTGAGGATGGATCCTGCGCCCCCCCGGATAACCGCGATCGTATCTCCGGATTCTACATCCATCCCGTCGTGTGTTCGTACTTCGAAAAGCAACCGGGCATCCAGTCGGTTAAATGTGTAGCCTGCAATATCGATGCCGGCGATCCGACCCGGTGCATGCGAGACAATTCTGGCAGTCGCGGTGTCTTCTGCGAAGACGACGGCTTCGGTTGTGATGTCTCCGATTCTTCCAAGGTCTTCCATCAGTGCTGTATGAACGATTTCTTCATACAGAATCGGGTGCAGCGGAGTGATCCTTTCGGAATTATGCTTCATATTCGTCCCGTCAGCGACTCGCCGCCTCCATAGACGTTGCGGTCGCGAATGGATCTAACAGCTTACTGTACTTCCATCGCGGGCTGTTAGAGGTTCCTGTCGCTTTTATTGGAGAGCAACAGGTGTTTTTAGCGGAGTAAGCATCCTTTCTACAGCCTGTCGTGCGCGTTCGGCGATTGAAGGATCCACATCCACAACATACCGCATGGACTGGAGAGACTCCAGTATCTTGGGCAGGGTGATCCTTTTCATATGTGGGCAGTCATTGCCGGGTCGAATAAACTCGATCTGCGGAAACTCTACGGCGACATTGTCGCTCATGGAGCATTCGGTGACCATCAGTACCCGACGCGGCTTCCTATCCCTGACTTTCCGGATCATTCCGCCGGTGGATTCCACAAAATCCGCTTCCGCCAATACATCCGGAGGGCATTCCGGATGCGCGAGTATTAAAAGTTCATCGTGGATATCCCGATAGTTCCGAATATCCGAAGCCGTAAACTGTTCGTGAACTTCGCAATGCCCCTTCCAGAGAATTACCTCCACTTTTGATTGGCTCGCGACATAGCGTCCCAGAAATTCATCCGGAAGG
>JAFGTD010000051.1 GCA_016934295.1 Acidobacteriota bacterium | reverse complement strand
GCTGCTGCGGACCCGTTGCAGCGGAATCCATCCTTCCCCGAACGCGCCTGTGAAGATACCCGTAGCGCGCCGCCGTGTAATCGAGACCCCCGGCCAGGAAAATTGCATCCATGAGGGTCAGTTGCTGGGACATGACGAATTCTCCAGGAGTGTCCACTTCTCCCACGACGTAGATCGGCTTCGCCTCGTAGGACTCGATGTACACGAGCACTTCGGGGTCGTTGACCAGTTTCGCGGCCCTGAGGCGGTCGGCGATGTCTTTTTCCAGCTCCTCCGCCGTCAATCCCGCCGCTTTTATGTCCCCGAGCAGCAGGAAATTGATATGGCCGGTATTGCTGATCTTGAAAGCCTGGCTCAACATCTCATTTCCGACGACGTCGACCTTGATGACGTCTCCGGCTCCCAGCATGTAATCGGGCGAGATCCCAGGAAGGCGCATGAAATACCGGGTCTGTTTGGGGAGGCTCGTCCCGTACCATTTCATCGGGGAATAGTTGAGGGGCACGCCCGGATCCCGTGATTCACTTGTTTGACCCGGGGACAGGCCGGAGAATGCGAGAAATATTATAATCGTGAGGGGCAATGATCTTCGCATAAAGCTTTCTCTTCGATAAAGGTTTGTTTTTGGGTAATTATATTTGAATTTTCCGGGTCGCGCCGGATTTTTCGATGCCGGCGGTTTCCGAAACTCCCGCAGCCGTCACCGGAACTTCCTGGGCGACGGGTGTTGTATTCGCTCGAAACATATTTATTCTGAATAGTATGTAGGCATGATTCGTTAAAAGGTTCGTACGCTGCCGGTGGAAATGCACAGGTTTATTATCCTGGCTGTTCCATGCAGTAGTAAAATCAACGGCGCAGACCTTATAAATAGGCAGGTATTAATGAATGAAGGAAACCGGGACGGCTTCAAAATACAGCGCGAGTCATTTGATTGAGACATTCTTCTGATAATAACGAAACCCGGTTCAACCTTTCCGATTGTACGGCAGGCTAATAATGCAACATCCAGGAAACGATCGCAATTCCACCCATCCGTCCGGCCGCAATCTGAAACAGTTTGTTTTCGAACTGCTGGAAAATGACGGCGCGCGCGAAGTAAACGGTTTAACGGCACGCAAGCACATAATTCGCTTGACTCAAAAGCTGCAGTGCACCGGTTCGGATCTTCGCGAAAACTGGCAGTCCCTGGATCAAACCTTCAAAAATTTTACCGATTTGCCCCAAAAGATTCAGGATGCCTTGTCCGCAGCCGCGGATTTTTATATGCGGGAACATCATTTCCTGTCTTCAGGTATGCTCCGCTTTCTGGCGCACGGACTCCTGGCCGGACCCGGAGCCCTGATCGTTCATTGGGGCTGGGTATTTCATAAGAATGCCGGCCCCCGTCTTGGACGCCCGCTCATAGTGACCGGCAGGAAGCTGATCAAAATCGGCTATTTCAGCGCCAGGGTGTATCGGAAGCTTATTCGCTACACCCCTTTTTATAGAGCGCCGATCCTCAATTTCCTCTGGCATTATACCAAGGCGGATCCATGGAATTTAATCAGCAATTCTATTTTGAATATACCCCTGGCCCCCCATGTGCATCCGGTATATAAAAAGGCGGCCGGTCCTGGATTGGTCGCGGCTCTTTTGGGAATAGACCTGCTGCCATCCCGCGGCAAGCTGTATTTCATTGAAGGTAATTTCAATGCCGGGCACAATGTGAAGAGACATGAACTCAGCCCTGCCGGGGACACCGTCTGTGTCCATTTGCTGAATTGGGCAAAAATATCCGGATATAAAGCAATTCATTTTTATCCAGGCAATTTTTTTGAGGAGTTTTTTCCCAGGGACCTGGAGATGCTGTGGCGGAAAATGGCCGCAAAAAATGGGATGGAAATCCGTATTATCGATGACCCCTATATAGGTTCCCCGTGGCCCCGTCCTGTTGGCCTTCAACGCGCGCTGGATCGTTGTCAGCTATTGATCAACGGTCGATATATTCATTCCCCGATCTCCGAATTGATTTCCGTGAAAGGACTGCTCGAGCGCGAGATTCGAAGACAGAATGATGCTTCGGTTGGGAATCCGGTCCTGTTGCCGAAGGAAATCCACTCGGAACGCGACCTGCCCGATCCCGGGCGGAATCCTTTCCTGCCGAATCTCATCATTAAAAACATCGACCTGGACATGGGGGAAGGCATCAGCCTGTATAAAACGCGGGAGCTTCCCGATCGGGCGCACCTGCAGAAGCATCAGTGCTATGAATTCGTCCCGCCGGATTTCTGCGAAAAAGCGGTTGACGGGGTGATGAAACGGTTCGTCTGCCTGTTCCGCGCCTACCTTCTCATTACAGCCGACGGATTCTTTTACATGGGGGCGCGAAAGGACATATCACCGGTGCCTCTCCCGGACTCACTGCCGTTCGGTCAGGTTCCGGACAAGTCCATGTTCATAACCAACGTGAACCTTGGCGCTTATTCCGTCCCCCATACCGGTTTGGAGGACGAAGCCTGCCGCCGTGCCGTTGAGGCCATCGGCAGCGTCATTTGTCGTTTCATCGGGCGTAAATTCAGGATCGGCAGCGTCCGGAGGCGGACCGAATAAAAACGACGCTACAGTAAATTACGGCTTTTTTACAAATCGGCCGTATTCCGAAAACGCCTGTCCTGCGGATCACCTTGCATAATTGAATATGACCTTCGTGCCGAATCGTTCAAGGTTGAACGGCAGCTCCGGGTAATTCCGGAGCGCGTGGCGCAGATCTTTTTGCCTGCCGTTGGGGCAGTAAAGCAGCAGGAAGCCGCCTCCGCCGGCGCCCGTGATCTTTCCGCCCAGCGCGCCCGCTTTGCGGGCCGTTTTATAGAGTTCGTCGATGAAGTCGTTGCTGATTTTCGATGCCAGCTGCTTTTTCAGCTCCCAGCCTTGGTGAAGGAGAAGCCCGAAGTCGTCCATTTCCCCCGCGAGAAGGCATTCCTTCCCTTTGCGCGCGAGCTTTTTCATTTCCCCCAGGATTTCCTTCTTTGAGTCTATATTCCGCACCTGCTCCGTGAGGACCGACTCCGCCTGCCGCGTGACGTTCGTAAAGAACAGCAGCAGGTTTTGATTCAGCGTTCTGAGGCGCCCGTTGTCGATTTCCAGGGATTCCACCCGGACGCCGCCGTCCTTTTCGAAGGAGAGCAGTTTCTGGCCCCCGTAGGCGGCGATGTATTGATCCTGGATGCCGATAGGTTTCCCCAGAATGTCCAGTTCAATTTCGCAGGCCTGGCGCGCCAGCCGTTCGGCGTCCACGGGATTTCCCAGGTAGTGGTACATGGCGTTCAGCAGTCCGACGGTCACCGTGCTCGAGGAGCCCATTCCGGCCCCGGAGGAGGGGATGTCGGCCATCGTGGCTATTTCCACCCGGCGCAGGATTCCGGTTTTGCGCAGGCTTTCGCGCACCAGTTCGTGCTGGATCTCGTCGATGCCGTCCACCATTTCCGTTCTGGTGTAGCCGACGCGGATTTTTTCGTCGAACCTCTCTTTAATGACGACAAAGATATAGCGGTCTATGGCCGAGGTGAGAACGCAGCCGCCTTCCTCGAGGAAGTATTCGCGGAAGTCCGTGCCCCCGCCGAAAAAGCTGATCCGCAGTGGAGTTTGTGTGACTATCAATGAACCGGCCTCAGTCTATTAAAAATTATAAAAGGAGCTTTTGGGAGTGCGGGTGCTTGCTCCCGCCTTAGTTATTTTCTGTTCCGAAAATAAGCGAAGCATGCATCCGCATCGTAGGGGCGAACCTTGTGTTCGCCCTGAACCTTGTGTTCGCCCTGAACCTTGTGTTCGCCCGTGCGCCGTTTATGATGTTTTCATGCACTTGAGTGCGCCCCGGCGCATGAAGGACTGTCGCGAAACGGTTGATTTTTTTATTTTATCGACCGAGCGGCTGCCTCCTTGGAAGTGCGGCAGCTTGCTGCCGCCTTCGAACAGTCCATGCTCTTACAAAAAGTGAGTCTCAGGTTGTTTAATCCGGCAAAGCTACACCGTCAGGAACCAAAAAATGTCAGTCACAGCCCGGATGCCTGTTGGACGATTTCCAGGAATCGCGGAGAAAGATTGCGCCAGTCGTAGTGCGCATGGACAAACTCGCGTGCTCGGCCGGCCAATTCCCGGGCTTCGCCGGCATTCCGGAGGAGGCGGAGTACCGATTGTGCGAAATCACGGGGCGTGTCCGCGCGCAGAAAATGCTTCCCGGCTTCGGCATCCAGCCCTTCCGCCGCTTTTGAAGTGGCCACGACGGGCGTACCCAGAGCGAAAGCTTCCAGAATTTTGAATCGGGTGCCTCCGCCGGTGCGGATGGGCGCCACGCTGACGGCAGCCCCTTCAATGTATGCATGCACATCCCGGACTTTTCCGGACAATGTTACCCCGGGTGTTTCCGGCAGCCGGTTTTCCCCGGGATCCCCTGTAATGGTGATGGCGGCATCAGGCTTTTCAGACCGGATGACGGGAAATATTTCATCCAGAAACCACGTCACGGCTTGCAGATTTGCAGCATAACGAAGGGATCCGGCAAAGATCAGGGAATCTTTGTTTCTTTCCCGGGCCGGCCTTTCGTAAAATTCCAGGTCGATGCCGTTCGGGATCACGTGAACCGGCAGGTATCCGGGAGCTGTTTCGGAAACCATGCAGCGTTCGATTTCCGATGCAACGGTGCAGGCATTGAAATGCGGCAGAAGACCAGCGATGTATCTCCGGTGCTTGGCCCACCGGAGATTTGCCTTTATCCTGTCAAGCGAGGATATGTTCTCCAAACTGCCGGGGTGGAAGCAGCCCAGCTCCGCTTCCTCGAAGATCGAGGGTATGCCGCTGAAAGTTTTAAAATAGGCGGCCATGGAGGTCTGCGACGCGATGACCAGGTCGAACCGGTTTCTTTCGACCGCGCCCCGGACAAGGGATTCCATTTCCCGGCTGTGCGTGTCCGCGATCCAGCGCGGCTTTCCGCCCAGATAGCCCAACATGGCGCGCCGGCTGCGGGGATTGAAATCGTTGTATGGGCAAACCCGGATTTCTTCCGGCGCCGGATCCGGGAAATCCCCGATGGCCGGATTTTCGCCCGGACCGGTAAAACTTACCAGGCAGACGCCGTGCTTTTCGCAGAGCGAACGCAGCAGGTTCAGGACGCGGATTTTGGAGCCGTTGTCCGGCGGGACCGGATACCAGCGCGACAGGAAGAGAATTTTCATCCGGCCCGGTTCCTGAAAAATTCAACGGTGCGGTTCAATCCGTCCTTAAGGCTGATCTCGGGCTTCCAGCCGAGTTTTTCCGCCGCCCGGTCGGCCTGCAGGAATATCCTGGACACCTCGCCTTTTTTGGCCGGGCCGTGCACGGCTTCGCCCCGGAAGCCGCACAGTTCGGCGAGGATTTCGAATATGCGGTTCACGGACGTTCCGACCCCGCTTCCTATGTTCAGGATTTCTCCTCCGGCGCGGTCCAGCGCCAGGACGCTCGCCCTGGCGACATCCCCGGCATACACGAAATCCCGCTCCTGACGGCCGTCCCCGTTGATGACCGGCTGTGCTTTCCTGAGCATCTGGCCTGTGAAAATGGCCACCACACCGGCTTCCCCCAGCGGGTCCTGCCTGGGTCCGAAAACGTTGGGGTACCGGAGCGCGGTGAAATCGATGCCGTGGCCGGATTTGTATATCCGGAGATAGTGTTCGACGTGATGCTTGCTCGCGCCGTAAGGGTCGAGAGGATCGATGGGGTGGTCTTCCCGCACCGGCACCAGTTGGGGCTCCCCGTAAACCGCCCCGCCCGTGGAGGCGTAAATGATCTTGCGCACGCCGGATCTCCGGCTGCACTCCAGGACGTTGACGGATCCGACGACATTGACCTCCGCATAGAGCCGGGGCTTTTCGAAAGACTCGCGCACGTTGGCCCGCGCGGCCTGGTGGTTGACGACTTCCGGTTTCTCCGAGGCAAAGACTTCCGCCAGCCTCTCGTCGCGGATATCCACTTCGTGCAGGCGGACCCCCTCCGGCACGTTGTGCCGGAAACCCGTCGACAGGTCGTCCACGACGCAGACCTCGTGGCCGGCCGCCAGATATGCCTCCACGATGTGCGACCCGATAAAACCCGCCCCCCCCGTTACCAGAATTTTCATGATGCGCTTGTCCCTTTATGCAGTAGTTTTTTGGAGTGCGGCTGCTTCAGGCTTCGACCCGGCCGAATCAAAGATTCGGCCGGGCTACGCCTGACAAGTGCTGCCGCCTTGATCTGGCATCGATATAACGAAGGCGGCAGCAAGCTGCCGCATTCCAAGGCTTTTCAGCGCAGTTCCCGGAGGAATGAGGTTCCGTAAGGGAGCCGCAGGCCGAAGTTCTCCGCGATGGTCTGCCCCGTGTCCGCAAGGCTGGAGCGCACACCCAGGTCGACCCCCCCGGCAAGGCTTTTGCCGTAGACCAGGATCGGGACGTATTCGCGGGTGTGGTCGGTGCCGGCGGCGGTGGGGTCGCAGCCGTGGTCCGCGGTCAGAATCAGGCAGTCGGTTTCGCGCAGGGCCTCCTTGATTTTCGGGATGAAGGAGTCGAAATATTCCAGGCCTTTTGCATATCCTTTGCTGTCCCTGCGGTGGCCCCAGATCATGTCGAAATCCACCAGGTTTGTGAAGATAAGCCCGTCCGGGGCATCCCGGAGAGCTTTCAGGGTCTGCTCGAGCGCCTCCCCGTTATCGTGGGCCTCGAGGTGCCTGGTAACGCCCGCAAAATTGAAAATAGAAGGAATTTTGCCTATTCCTATCGATGCCAGCCCGGAATCTAAGAGACGGTCCAGCAGCGTTTTGTCCGGAGGCGAAACCGCGAAATCCTTCCGGTTGCCCGTTCTTTTGAATTTTCCCGGTTCTCCTATAAACGGGCGCGCAATAACGCGCGCGACGCAGTCTGGTCCGTCCAGCAGTGCGCGGGCGGTCCGGCACATTGCATAGAGCTCCTCGAGAGGTATGACCTTCTCGTGGGCCGCGATCTGGAAAACGGAATCCGCCGAAGTGTACACGATGGGATTCCCCGTCCGCATATGTTCGGGACCGAGCTCTTCGATTATTTCCGTGCCTGAGGCCGGCTTGTTGCCCAGGACTTCCCGTCCGATTGTTTTTTTGAAAGGATCCAGGATCCGGTCCGGGAATCCCCCCGGGTAGGTCGGAAACGGTTCCTTCACCACAATCCCCGCAATTTCCCAGTGCCCGACGGTCGTGTCCTTCCCGCAGGAAGCAATGGCGGCTTTCCCGAAAGAGCCCTCCGGATTGCTTGCAGGGTTAAGTCCGTCGATCGGGCGAATGTTCCCCAGTCCCATTCTCTGAAGATTGGGCAGGTCAGGCTGCTCCGCTGCTACAACGTGCCCGATCGTGTCCGTGCCGGCGTCTCCCCAGTCGCCGGCGTCCGGCATGGCGCCGATTCCCACGCTGTCAAGTACTATCAATGCGACTCGCTTGAAAGGCTTCATGTTTCTGTTTTCTAT
>JAFGTD010000005.1 GCA_016934295.1 Acidobacteriota bacterium | reverse complement strand
GATCCGCGATTTATCGCAGAAGGAAGGTTCCACTTCAAGTGGGGGAGCGTATGGAACCTCCAGGAGTTTTATGGCAGACGCCGGAACCTATGAATACGACGGATCCACGTTTGTGGTTCATCATCTGGTATCCATGATGGGCGGTGGCGGTGCATCTATGACTTTCGGCTGTAAGATGGAAGGCAACGATATCCTTATACTATCTCCACAATACGACAAACTGGTTATGCCTGGAATGAGTTCGACACCCTCTGCGAAGGGGAAAGTGTCCGACAGCGGTATGGCTGTGCGCTATAAGTTTAAAAGACTGGAATAGGGTTCGCTCAACAGCTTGGCCGAATAGTAATTCCTGGAATGGAATCGAAGGACATATGAGAAAACTGTACGTAGTTATGCTATCGAATTTGCTTTTCGTTTTACTCTCGTCCTTTCAATGCTCGAAGCCATCATACTCTACAGCTACGATCGGGAATCGCTTATTTACATGTCGGGACATGTCGTTGAAGGGGTAATCGGAAAGAAATCAAAACAGAATAAATATGAAGTGTGGAATGCTACCGAGGTATCCTTTTACAGGATAGGGAAATTAAAGGATATTCGGGTCGCATCATGATATATTGGCGTCCGCCTTTCGATAGGGCGGAAACCGGAACTGATATTACATACTCAATCTATCGGGATAAAGGCAGGTGAATGCTGTGAAATATACCGCAGCCGTAATCTGCCGTTTCTATTTCATTTCCAATAATTATGATCGGGAGGATTCGAAGATGAAACGAATGACGCCTTATATTATAGCGATTACGCTCCTGGGTCTTGGAACCTTGACAAATGCTTGGGCGGACTGTTCGCGCGACAAACTCGACGACACAGTGGATAAGTATTTTGAATCGCTTGCGACTCACAGTACATCGATACTGCCACTTGCCCCGGATGCGAAATTTACCGAGAATGGCGTTAAAAAGGACGTCGGAGAAGGGTTCTGGAAAACGGCGGGTAAGCCTCTGCTTAAGCGAATCCTGATCGATACAAAGAAATGCTCTGCGGCCGTAATTGCGGTCATTGAAGAAAAATTTGATCCCAAAACCGTGGGACAAGGGGGCATGAGGGGTTTTGGAGGCGGTGGTAGCGGCGGCCCCGGTGGTGGTAGTGGCGGTCCCGGTGGAGGCATGGGTGGTCCCGGCGGCGGTAGCGGTGGACCTGGTGGCGGTCCCGGTGGTGCCCCCGGCAGCGGTTTCGGTGGCATGATGGGGCAACCCAAAGAAATGCCTGCCGAAGGAACGATTCGGCCGATTCTGTTCGCTGCCCGGCTTAAAGTCGAAAAAGATGAAGTCACCGAGATTGAAACCATTGTAGCGCGGGAGAATGAGTTTGCCTTCAACGCAGAAGGTGTTTTGAAAACCAAAGACCAGGATTGGGAAACGATTCTTCCTCCCGGGAAACGTGCGCCGCGCAAGGTGCTGGCGGATGCGGCCAATCATTATTTCGCCCTGTTCGCAGAGGGCTCGACAGTCAGCGTCCCCTTCGCAAAAGTATGCGACCGCTGGGAGAACGGCCTTCAGACGACAGCATCAGACCACGATTGTTCACCGGTGACTTTCAGGAATCGAATCGGCGCCAGTATCAACCATGGACCGCGGCGCGTCCTGGTTGATTTTGAAAAAGGCATTTCCATCGCCTTTATGGCTTTTGGCGGCGGCGCGTCCGCGAGCGAAGAAAATCCTACGGGCAGCGGTCTTGTCGATTGCCACATGTTCAGGATGCGAGACGGCAAAGTAGACCTGATCCAATCAATCGTCGGACCCCAGGCGCAATCGATGGGCTGGCCGCTGGAACCCATTGAATAGGCGGTACGTTCTGTGACAGGTATACGAGAATTTACAGAGCCAAACTCCTGAAAATTCTTATGTTGACAGATAACCGGCCCTCTTCCTGTTCCGGGAAAAGGGCCGGTTTTTTTCTAGAACTAAATTGCATAAATATATTCACGGTCAGCTCGATGGGGGATGGACCAGAATAAATCGTTGAAATAAAATAAGATGCCCCAGAATATGCCTATCGGAACGCCTTACATGAAGAAAATAGGCTCATTCTCTGCGGCTAAGAAAAAGGTTTAGAAAACCGCTGGATATCATGCCGCCTGCATCGCCCAGTTGCGAAACGCGTCCCTAACACCCAGCCATATCTTTTAAGTCCCACTTCTCCCATTTATGGCTTGTTACTCTTCGTTCATCCCTTTCTCTGGAAAAGTTCCGGCGGATAATGGGAACCTGGCCTAATCGTATTAATATTCCTGTGCTGTGAATACGTCCTGAGGCGTGTGTAAAATTCCGCGCTAAATTGCCATGACTTGGGTTAATATCGAATAGAACACCGTGATTAACGGCTTAATCAGAAATCGGAATCATCAGATGCAGTAATGGGTCCGATGGGCAAAAGAGTTCCATAAGCCAGGGCTTATTTTTCCTGTCCACCCGTGTCGGATCTAAAACCAACCAAAGGAGGCGTTCGATGAAACATACTTTACTCACTCTCTGTCTCGTTATTGTCCTGTTCCTTTTGCCGGCATGTAATGCGGAACCTGAAGCAGTGGCTGAGGATATCGGGTCAAAAATTAAAGGTGTATGGACGATCGAATCGATGGACGTGGGAACCGTTGAAAACAGAAGAACTATCGTGCCCCGTGCTTTTATGATTTTTATCATGGAAAAACATTACAGCGCTATTCGCGATTTGGCGGAAAAACCGGCCCCGGGCGAGGAAAGCTCAGCCAGATCTTTCATGGCGGATGCCGGAACGTATGAATTCGACGGCAAAGAGCTGGTCGTCCATCATAAGGTAGCCATGTTTCCCAGCCTGGGATCGATGACTTTCGAGTGTTCCATGGAAGGCGACAATGTTCTTTTTCTGGCTCCGCAATACGACAAAATGGTCATGCCGGGAATGGACATTAAGCCGTCACCGGATGGGAAGATGGGTTATGGCGACATGGCTGTGAAGTACAGGTTCAAGCGATTGGAGTAGCAGGGATTCCTGTTTAAATGCATCCATGCTATCCAGGAATAAGCCGCATTCGTTTTAGTGGCCGGGTTCTCTGGAATGGAGTAGTACCATAGAGGAGTGATTTCTAAAACCCGGAGCTTATTCTCTACCGTCACTTCTTTCGCGGCGTTAACGCCGAGCGCAGTTTATCGGCGAGTGTCCCAAAACCCTCGGCAGGAGGCGCCTGGCGTTCCGTCCACTTGCGCACTTCATCGGCTTCGAGCGCTTCCATGACCGCCTTCGCGCTCAGGCGTATACGCCGGCCTGAGGGATCGACTTCCAGCACGATGACTTCAACGTTCGCTCCGACCGGGAAAGTTCGAGGGATATCGCTTTCCTTCGCAATGCCGGTTTCGTCAAGTGGGATGAGACCCGTACGACCGGGGGCGAGGAAGACGAATACGCCGAATTTTTCATGCCGCTCGACCTTTCCGGTCAGGCGTGCTCCCGGAACGATCCCGACACGGCCTCCTGCAGTTGCCTGGACCTGTGCCGAGCCCTCCGAAACTAACGCCACTCCAATCCGTTTCTGATCGAGATCAATGGATAGAATCTCGAATGTGCCCGTCATCCCGGGAGCGACCTGGCTCGACCAGCCTCCGGATGCGGTGGGTGCGAATGTAGAAGCATGGGCCAGCGCTTCGATTCCCGGTTCGAGTTCCACAAAGGCGCCGAACTCGGCGATACGGGTGACCCGACCCGGCCGCTGCTGACCTGCTTCATATACATCGCCTGCCTTCGACCAGGGGTCTTCCGAGAGCTGCTTCAATCCCAGCGAGATCTTCTGCTTGTCCTCGTCCACGCGTAGAACTTTGACCGTGATTTCCTCGCCCGGCTTGACGATTTCCGAAGGGATCGACATGCGGGACCACGACATTTCGGACACATGGAGCAGACCCTGAATGCCTGCACCTAAGTCGACAAACGCCCCGAAGTCGCGGATGGAGGTGACGCATCCGGTCAAAACTGCTCCGGGGACGATTTTTTCACGGACGATGGCGGCGTTTGCCTGCTGCTCCTCTTCAAGAAGCGCACGCCGGGAGACGACGATGTTCGAACCCCCATCCTTATATTCGATAATCCGGAATTGGTAAATATTCCCATCGTACGTCGATGTGTCTGCGCCGCGCAAGTCGATCTGGGAAAAAGGGCAGAACGCACGATGGCGGCTAATGCGTACTTCGTACCCGCCCTTTATCTCCCGTTCAACTTTTCCTTCTACGGGCAGGCCGCTGTGGAATGCATCCTCCAATTGCCGGTCATTCGCGGCAGCTCTCAAAAGTCTTCGGGAGAGCTTCACCCCGCCTGCCGTAGACGTCACCATCGCCTGAATGCGATCGCCAACGGCAACCTCGATCTCGCCTTCGGGGGTCTTTAATTCATCGATGTCGATGACCGCCTCTCCCTTGCCTCCAACATCGACAAAGGCGACCTCCGGGCCGATGGCGACAATCACGCCTTCAACGGATTCACCCTTTTCGAGGTGCCTGGTTTGAAGCGTCGCCTCGAACATTGAAGCAAAATCTTCTTCTTCCGGATCACTCACAACTCGCTCCTTCATTAGTAGGTCTTCGCCTTTCGTCGGCGCATGTACGAACAAAAACCTCTGAATTGTACCAACGCTATCCAATCAGAAGAAGAAGTAACTTTTTAAAAAAGGGTTTATCCTTCCTGTAGGCCCGTCACTTGGGCGCCGGCGGGTTCATCCGCTGCGATATCTCACTGAAGGAGTTCATGATCCGGCTCACATAAAGCGACGTTTCCTCGAGGCCGGGGATCCTGCCATAGCGCAGGAAAGGGTGCTTGCGATCCATCGCCGCGGATCTCCCGGCATTATAGGCGGCGGTGGCCGCAACAACGTTGCCGTTGAATTTGGCCAGTTCTTCGCCCATGTAGGCCGCCATGGCTTCAAGGGACCGATAGGTGAAGCGCTGGTCGAATGCTTCGAGAAACCGCAAATCGACGGGGCTGAAGATGTCCCGGCCCCGAACTCTGTCGAGGACGCTTTCCACGTAGCGGGTCTTGGCCTCCGTGACGTTGAGACTCAGGGATTCTTCCTGTTTTTCAAATTCAAGGTATTCTTCAGCCAGTGTTTGCACGCCGGGATCCCCATCCACAAGCTGCTCGAATACGTCGGCGACCCGGATTCTCCGAAACCGGTCGCCGCTGCGTCTGAAGTCTCTCAAGAGGCGCTCGGCTTCCTCGTAGCGATCCACCAGTTCGATCAGTTCGGTCTGTTCCCGGATGCCGCTTTCCGGCACCGTCGTTGCCCGATTGCCGGCACAGCCCAACCCGTAATGATTGGCGGTGCTCATCACGAACTGGCAGGGCCCGAAGGCAAGCGACGAGGAAACGGCGAATTCGTAAAACCGGGATTCTATGAAAATCTGTGCAAGGAGCCATGCCGGATCCACGGGGTATTTCGCAACGGTGGCCAGGGCTTGCGTCAGCACGGAAACCATACGATCCAATCGTTTTTCGAAATCTATCCGGGCAAATGGCTCGTTCCACTGGGCGACATTTTTGCCGTCGGCAAAGTACTCGATGTACTGGAGTGTGGCCCGTACCAGTTTCCTGCGGTATGTGACGTCGTCTGGAGACGGAGGCCTGTAATCGTCCGGGACGAGAAACTGAAGATTCGGCAGCTCTGTCGGTTGCGGCTTCGCGATGCAGGGACCACTCGAAAGCCCCGCAACCAGAATCCCGCCGTACTTGAAGAATTCTCTTCTGTTTTTATCGGTCATGTCAAATCCCGGGAATAAGGAGGTGCCATTATTATACCGGATCCCTTTATTAACGTAGCTGCGGATTTTCGTTCTTTTCCCCGTCCAGAAACTGATGCCGGTCGATCATGAAACTCCTGTATGTCCGGTAGTGATCGGTCTGTTCATACCGGACCGGCTGGATAGGAACGCGGTCGAAACTGTAGATCGTTGCGCCGGGACAGGCCAGCAGGATCGGGGAATGCGTCGCGATCACGAACTGGGCATGCCCTGCCTCGCTCATTTTGTCGAGCACCTGGAGCAGGCGGATCTGCGTTTTGGGCGATAGCGCCGTTTCCGGTTCGTCCAGCAGGTAAAGCCCGCGCACGGCGTAGCGGGCCGTAAAGAAAGACATGAGCGATTCGCCGTGCGACTGGGTCAGCAGGGACCGACCGCCAAAGTAATGGAGCAGTCCGGGGTCGGACGAGGCCCATTCTTCCAGAATGCGGGCGAAGTCCCGAAATACCGCCGCTCCGAAAAACGAGCCGGGAACGCGGCCGTCGGCCCATTCCAGAGAAATGCATTGGTAAAACTTGTTCTCATAGGAATTGACCCGGCATCGCGATCCGCCCTGATTCTGCCAGATATGGATGCCTGCTTTGTTGGCAAGGGCTTCCAGCAGCGTCGACTTGCCGGTGCCGTTTTCGCCGGCGAAAAGGGTTACGGGTGTATCGAAACGGATTCGGCGGGTCTGTTCGAGTACGTCCAAATTGAATGGATAGAATTGACGGGTCGGATAGTGTGTCCGGATGAATAGTCAAAGTTTTCAAATGCATAAATGGCCTTCTCTGTAGATCTCGTTACTGGATACCCGGCGGGTATCATACAACAGGTTTGGATTGGCATTGGCCGTAAATATATTCTGCAATTTCCCGCCGAACCCGGTGCAAGACATAGTAAAATCAAAACCGGAAATTCAACGAAAATTTCAGAGGGCGTATAATCGCAAACCAAACAACAGGTTGCGATAGGGGGGGATTTTAAAACAGGCGTTCATTTTTCCTGTCGCCATTATAACAACCGAGTTAACCGGGATTACTTCATGAACCAAAATTTAAAAAGTGAGTCGTCTGCCATGAACAACAGAATATTATTTGCATTTTTGCTCGTACTGGCTTTCACCGGATATGCAGGAGGGGAGACGCGTAAATCAGCTTTACTTCAGTACGACCCTGCCATTGACGGCATCATCGGGCAAATGACCCTTGAAGAAAAAATTAATATGCTTCACGGGAAGTTTATGTTTGTTTCCGCCGGAGTTGAAAGGCTGGGTATAGCAGATTTTAAATACGTTGACGGGCCGTTTGGCATCCGGGAGGAATTGCAGCCTGATAGCTGGTCCCCTCTTGGCCTGGAAAACGACAAGGCTACCTTTTTCCCTACAGGTTCCGCATTGGCCGCAACCTGGAGCCCGGAACTGGCTTATAGGTACGGAACCGGCATGGCCAGGGAGGCCAGGCTGCGCGGAAAAGACATGATCCTCGGGCCGGCGATCAATATCCAGCGAATTCCTACGGGCGGACGCACCTACGAATACCTGAGCGAGGATCCGTTTTTAAGCTCCCGTCTTTCGGTGGGATTTGTCAAAGGAATCCAGGATGCCGGCGTTGCCGCATGTTTGAAGCACTATGCGCTGAACAACCAGGAGAATAACCGGGGCATGGTTAATGTGATTGTCGGTGAACGTGCCATGCGTGAAATTTATTTGCCGCCGTTTCAGGCTGCAGTTGAAGAAGCGGACGCCTATGGGGTCATGGCCGCCTATAATAAAGTCGATGGTTTGTGGTGCGCCGAAAACGACATGCTGCTGAATACAATCCTTCGCAAAAATTGGGGATTTGCCGGATTGGTGGTCTCGGACTGGGGCGGCACGCATTCAACCGTAAATTCCATAATAAACGGGCTCAACGTGGAAATGCCGGGCCGGCGTTTTTTCGGCGACGCTCTGCTCGATGCCGTCAAGGCCGGAAACGTTTCCGAGGAGATCGTCAACCAACGTGTTCGCGAGGTTTTACGGGTGCGTTTGGCGATTAAGCCTGTCCCGGAAGAAGAGGCAAACAGGGAAATGACTTCCAGGCCGCCGCAGCAGAAAATCGCCTACGATGTAGCCTGCAAGTCGATAGTCCTGCTTGAAAATAACGGCGTCCTGCCATTGGATCTGAAGGGGAAGCCTGTCATTGCCGTCATCGGAGACAATGCAGTTCGGACAATGGGCCTCGGCGGCGTAGGGGCCGGCGTCAAGACCCTCTACGAAATAACTCCGCTTGAAGGATTGAAAGACAGAATCGGTGAAAAAGCGGAACTGGTTTACGCCCAGGGGTACGAACCGGTGCTGAATGCCGGATTCGGAAGAAGGTTCGGAAGGAAGTCGCAGGAAGAGCTGGAAAAAGAAGCTCGTGAAAAGGAATTATTGAAGCAGACAATGACCGCGGAAGCCCTTGAAGCGGCGGCGAAGGCAGACCTGGTTCTGTTCTTCGCGGGGGATAACCGATGGGTGGAGACCGAAGGAAGCGACAGAAGAGACATGATGCTGCCTTCGGGGCAGGACGAGCTGATTCAAAAAATTGCGCAGGTGAATCCGAACATTGTAACAATACTTGTCAGTGGGGCGCCGAACGACCTTAACATTGTGAAACCTCATTCCAGGGCACTGGTGCTGTCGTGGTTTAACGGAACCGAAGGCGGCAACGCACTGGCGGATGTACTGACAGGAAAAATATCGCCGGGCGGGCGGTTGCCGTTTACCTTTCCCGTTAAACTGGAGGATTCCCCGGCCTATGCGCTTTCGAACTACCCCCAGGGCGGAGGGAGCAGGGATGTTTTTGTCGGCCTTGTAGAAGAAACCAATCCTGAGATGGGTTCGGAAGCCGGAGAACAGGATTCCAATAAATTTTCCGATCCGAATACGGCGTATTATTCGGAGGAATCGCTCGTAGGCTACCGCTGGTTCGATACCAAAGAGAAACCGGTCATGTATCCGTTCGGTTATGGAATGACGTATACGTCGTTCGAGTATGCATCCCCGGCTACCGATAAGGAAAGATACGGGAAAAACGATGTCATACGACTGTCGATCGATTTAAAAAATACAGGCGCTTTCGCCGCGGATGAGGTCGTGCAGGCATACGTTCACCGGATCAATCCGGATGTCGAGTGGCCGTACAAGGAGTTAAAGGCTTTCTCGCGTGTGGCGCTGGATGCCGGCGAAAAGAAAACCGTTACCCTTGATATCCCGGTAAAAAATCTCCGGTACTGGAATGAATCCATACAGGATTGGGATCATGACCTCTGCGACATTGAATTGCTGGTAGGCGCATCTGCCGGGGATATAAAAGTGAGGAAAAAGATCACATTGAAATAAATCGTAAAAAGAGGTGAATCCGCAATTCCAGGGATCGAGAGCTTCATTAACTCTTGAATATCTCCAGATACCGTTTCTGCAAACCGGTTTCAACTGTCTTCATATGAGGTGCGGCTTTTATACCCGTGCTT
>JAFGTD010000004.1 GCA_016934295.1 Acidobacteriota bacterium | reverse complement strand
CGCACCTTCGGCGCTCATAATAAACAACATGAGGATCCCGGCCTTACGGCCGGGCCTACTCCAATGCCGGTCCTTCGGACCTAAAACGAAAACGCTAATTTGGACAGCACTGAACCTTGTGTTCGCCCCTTCTCATTCACTCCGCAGTTTCAATAATAATTGACGGTTCCAGGTGAAAAAACAACGGGAACACCGCGCCTGATTTTATACACAGGTGTTGTGTTCCCGTTTTTTTAAGGCGAGCGTAAAGATTTTTTTACGCTCGCCCTTAATCGGCGACTCCGAGACCGTAGCCGCCGTCAATGATGACTTCCTGCCCCGTTATGTAATCCGACGCCCCGGATGCAAAAAAGAGCGCCAGTCCGTAAAGGTCTTCCGGATAGCCTATTCGATGCGATGGGATCACCCCGGCAACCGCTTTCTGTTCCTCCGGATCGTGCGCGTGGCCGCCCCCGATATTTGTAACGATATATCCGGGCGCAATGGCGTTCACTGTTATGTTGAAGGCCGCGACCTCCAGAGCCACGGTTTTCATGAACTGAACCACTCCGGCTTTGGCAGCCATGTAGGCTGCGCCGATAGCCGGCTCAACCCGGGTGGATGCCAGCGAGGAAGTCACAACGATATGTCCCGCCTTCTGCGGCTTCATATGACGCACGGCCGCCCGAACTGTCGCGAATATCCCGCTTAGATTGATATCAATCAACCGGTTCCAGCGTTCATCCGTATAGTTTTCTATCGCACCTTCGGGAATGCGCGGCCTTTCTTCCCCGACCCAGTCGCCGACGAAACCCACGCCCGGATCTATCCCGGCATTTGCAAATACGACATCCAGTTTTCCGTAGGTCCGGACGGCAGCATCGACAGCGGCATCGAGCGCCGTATGATCGGTTACGTCGACAATCTCTCCACGGACGTCGAATCCTTCACCGCACAGACGCTTCGTTTCCTTATCGATACGTTCGGCATCCACATCGAGCAGGGTCACACGCGCCCCGTTGGAAGCAAGCGCCTCCGCATACCCCAGGCCGATTCCGCTGGCGCCGCCCGTAATAACCGCTCCATAACCATCCACACCGAATAAATCCGATATTTTCACAACTACCGCCTCCAACGGGTACTTCGACTATTCCGTTAATTCTTGTTGCAGGAAACACAGCGTATTAAGGAGCAACCGCAAACGGAATCGTTTTCAGGACCGTACCGTCGGGGCCAAGAACCTCTACCCGCCACTTGCCGATCTCGTGCGCCTGAATCCGCTTGGAGCTGTATGTCCGGTAACTGGAGGAACGGACCGCCAGCGTAATACGCGCTCTTTCAATGTCTCCGAAATACCAGACGTGGGTTATCTCGATATCCTCCCGGGCCCCGTTTATCCTCGTAAAACAGTAAAGTTTTTCGACGCCGGTGGAAAATTCTTCCTTGGGATCGACACAGGCACGATCCTCAACGCCGGTGCATATGGCGGAATCAACGACTTCAAGCGCTGCGGCATCCTGACCCATGCCATTTTGCAAGATAGTAATACAGAAGGTCATACACAAAATCGCTATAAAGCTGGTTCGGACCTTTTTCATATTATCCTCCTGATTCATTGTCGGTTGCATATTTAGGTTAATGAAAATCGATTATTCCGCCTGAAAAAGAGGTTTGCGTGAAATACAGGATTACTATAATCAGCTTCCATATCGCCAACAAGAAAAAAGAAATTTCCTTAAAAGAATCCTCATTCAAAGAAGGGTACTGTGACTCACCTTCTGATGTTAAACTGTATCGCGTATCCCGCAACGCATTTTCCTGCGGTGGAGGCATGATGTCGGCGCTGATTCTGATCATTCTAATACTTCTGTTGCTGTTCGGGTCGAGACTGTTGCCGCAAATGGGCAGCCAACTCGGTCGGCAGGCGCGAAAACCGTATCGCCAGGCAAAGTGGCTATGGAGCTCGGCGACAGGCTCGGAAGAGGAAGCGATCCAGGCGGAAAGGGATTACGGGCGGGAATGTGCCCGGGAATTTATTAAACAATTTCCCGGGGACGTGCCCCGTCAAGACCAGGAGCTGGTAGCGGAGATCGGATCCAGACTTGCCGAAGCCGCAGGAGATCCGCGCCTTGAGTTCCGCTTCCATGCGGTCGCTTCCACTGCGGCGAATGCTTTTGCCCTTCCGGGAGGTTTCGTCTTTATCACCCGATCTCTGCTCGATCTCTGCGAACAGGACAGGGATACCATTGCCTTTTTCCTGGGACACGAAATCGCCCATGTTACCTGCGGCCATGCAAAGGAAAATTTGACGGCAAAAACACTCCTGAATGCCATCTCCGCCCGGCTCTCCGGAGCCGGACAACTGCTCCGCCAGATGGTCACCAAGGGATATTCCAGAACGCTGGAACGGGAAGCCGACCGGGAAGCGGTACGGTTAACCGCGGCTGCAGGTTTCAATGCCCGTGCCGCCATCCGGGCGCTGGAACGCCTGAGCCGGGTTTCCCCCGACAATTCAGGCCTGGCGGAGTATTTCTCCACCCATCCTTCCTTCGCCGACCGAATTGCCGACCTGGAAAACAAGGTGTAAAAATGAATTACTACCTCATCTTCATCCTGGCCATCATTATCGGATCCTACCTTCTCGATCTGTTCGTGGAGCGGCTGAATTTACGCAACCTGACGACGGAACTGCCGGAGGAATTCAGAGGCCATTACGATCAGGAGCGCTATAAAAAATCGCAGGAGTATCTGATTGAAAATACACGCTTCGGCCTTATTAACAGCTCCATCATGATGCCTGTTACCGTCGCCTTCATACTGCTCGGAGGATTCAACCTCATAGACCGGTTCGCCCGGAGTTTCAATCTGGATTCCATCCTTACCGGGCTGGTGTTTGCCGGCGTTCTCCTTCTCGCCTCCCAGCTGCTCGAAATTCCCTTTTCTATCTACGATACATTTGTCATTGAAGAAAAATACGGATTCAACCGAACTACGCCGAAAACGTTCATCCTGGATATCCTCAAGGGCTGGCTCCTGACGGCCCTGATCGGAGGCGTGGCGCTTTACGTCATAATCTGGTTTTTCGAGAGCAGCGGCCAATGGGCCTGGTTCTACTGCTGGATGATCGTCACAGCTTTCCAGCTTCTGCTTGCCTTCCTTGCCCCGGTAGTCATTATGCCGATATTCAACAAATATATCCCTCTCGAAAAGGACGACCTCCGGGAAGCAATAGAAAATTACGCAAAATCCCAAAATTTTAAATTGAAAGGCGTATACCAGATGGACGGCTCGCGCCGATCAACCAAGTCCAATGCCTTTTTCAGCGGTTTCGGCCGGTTTCGACGCATCGTCCTTTTCGATACTCTCATAGAAAAACACACAACGACCGAGTTGGTGTCGGTCCTGGCCCATGAGATGGGACATTACAAAAAGGGGCACATCTGGAAATCCATGCTCCTTTCTTTCCTGACTTTCGGGCTCATGTTTTATATCCTGTCCCTGTTCATCAACAACCCGCAGCTCTTTGCCGCTTTCCGGATGGAAGAAACATCCGTTTACGCCAGCCTTGTTTTTTTCGGATTCCTGTACGGCCCCATCGATACGGTTTTATCCATATTCGGCAACATCATTTCCCGCCGGAACGAGTATGCGGCGGACCGCTATGCCGTAAAAACGTACGGAAATCCTTCGGCAATGATAGAAGCTCTTAAGAAACTGAGCGTGGACAATCTTTCAAACCTTACACCGCATCCGGTTAAGGTCTTTTTATCCTATAGTCACCCCCCGGTACTGGAACGCATTCGGGCAATACGGAACGTATCTGCCGGAGGACAATAGGTTTTTGAACTCTTTTTGAGTACTTATCATTAAATTATATTAAAGGAGTTACCAATGCCAAAAACCCAGGATCCCAAATGTGCACGCTGCCCTACCAGGGTCTGTGAAAATCACGGCGCTAAAATGACCGACGGGCCCCCATCCATGAAAAAGTTGCCGGGATTCTGCCCGATGAAACTTATGCCCGATGTTTTTACCGATGCGGCTGCCGAATACGATAAACCGGAAGTGCGGGAGTTTGCCCGCCTGGCTTCCGTGCAGGAATTCCAGTGTTTCGAAAAGCCGTCCAGCCAGCACAGGGCGAGACTTTCACGCATTGAAGAACTGATGCAGTTCGCATTGAAATGCGGGTACAAAAAGCTCGGCATTGCCCATTGTGGAGGATTGATACGGGAGGCGGGGCTCTTAACCAACGTCCTGGAAAAAAACGGTTTTGAAGTCGTTTCGGTTCAATGTAAAGCCGGCGCCGTTGCAAAGGAGGAAATCGGCATTGCCGCGACGGAAAAAATATCCGGCCCGGAGAACTGGGAAAGCATGTGCAACCCCATCGCACAGGCAATGATTATCAACCGCACGAAAGTCGACCTGGCCATCATGCTGGGGCTTTGCATCGGGCACGACACAATGTTCATTAAATATTGCGATGTCCCGGTAACGGTGCTGGCCGTGAAAGACAGGCTCCTGGCACACAATCCCCTTGGAGCTCTCTATCTTTCGGAATCCTATTACCGGTATATGAGAACGGGAAACGAGTAAAGCGCCCGGATCCCGGCCGTATTATGATTGTAAATATATGCAACAGGAATATCCCCGAGCCGTAGGACATAAAGTGTATTGGAGTTCGAAGTTGAACGTGCAAATAAAAAATCTTCTCTTCCCGCTTATTCTCTGCACCATTTTTTTTAGCGGCTCCGTCCTGTCCTGCTCCGGGCAGTCTCCGGATGCGTCGATCCCCCCGCCCGAAAGCGCGGAAAACCCGCCATTGCTGCGCGGAAAAGATCTGCACGAACTCATCGAGCTGAACGAACCTGTGAAAGCGGCCATGAACGACTGGCTGACCTGGATGCGCCCGCTGTTGATGGACTCCTACCAGAATTACCAGTACCTGCGCGACAAAATCGCTCCGATTTATGAAGAGGCGGGATTGCCGGAAGCCCTGCTTTTCGCCCTGATTGCGACCGAAACAGGCGGCAAGGTGCATGCCGTCTCCGACGCGGGCGCCACCGGGCTGCTGCAGTTCATGAGCGGTACCGGGAAGCGTTACGGCCTGACCGTGGAGAACGGCTTCGACATGCGGCTCGATCCGATTGAAGCAACCCGGGCCAATGTCGCTTATCTGAACGAACAGCTGGATAAAATGAACCAGAACCTGGAAAAAACGCTGGCCGCCTACAACGGTGGAGAGAACAGGCTCCGGAGATTGGATCGAAAACTGCGGGGAGTCGATTTTTGGGACAGCCGGTTCTACAATTCTCTTCCCAACGAAACAAGAATATACGTGCCCCGCATCCTTGCAGCGGCCTGGCTGTTTCTCCATCCGGAGGACTACAATATCCAGTTCGGGTCGTTTCGAACGGAAACCAGTCTGTTGACGGTCAAGCAGGACACCGCCCTGGATCAGATCAGCATCTGCCTCGGCCAGACTCAGGATCAGAGGGACGGGTGGTTTCGAACACTGCGCAACCTCAATCCGCGCCTTGAACCCGACGACCCGATCGAAACGGGTGAAACAATTGTAATCCCTTCGATCCTGCTGCAAGCCTACGAACAGAACTGCCTTGAAGGGGACCTGGTCAAACGCGCACTGGAACTGCACGAGGCGAGGTTCCCCGAACTCATTATTTATACTGTCGTTAAAGGAGACTTCCTGATAAAGATCGCAAAACGCTACAACTGCTCGACAAAAGAAATCGCCGTCATGAATAATCTGCGCGGCCCCAAATACCTCCTCCGGATCGGTCAGAAACTGAAAATCCCCGCAAATTATTAATCGGAATTTCTACTGCACCGGCAGGATGCAGGCTGGAAATCCGGGGATGATGCCTTGACAGGCCCGGATTATTCCCATAGCCTGATTGCAAGGGCCTTGAACGGTTTACCGAAAACGTTTCAAATATAGTGGGGTATCTTGTGCGCCGCACAACTCAAGATATTGGGCTGTGCGGATTTTTTATTTATAAGCAGTCTGCAGCGTATATTTCAATCCTGGCAGCATCACCACCGGTTTTGTCCAGGAGGAGGAGGCTATGGCTATTGAAGATGGGAAGAAAGTAATGTTTCACTATACTCTTACAGTAGACGAACAGGTAGTTCAGACCTCTGAGGGGCAGCAACCGCTGGCCTACACGCACGGATCGGGAGAAATTATTCCCGGTTTGGCTTCCGAGCTGGAAGGAATGAACGAAGGGGATGAAAAAAGCGTCCTTATAGCCGCTGAAAACGCCTACGGAAAAGTGAATCCGGATGCTTTCAAGGAACTGCCCAAATCATCACTCCCGGAAGGACTGGATCCTAAAAAAGAAATGATGCTGCAGGCACATTCCCCGGAAGGAAAAGAAATCCTGGTCCGCATATCGGATGTTCAGGAAGATTCCATCACTATAGACCTGAATCACCCCTTAGCCGGAAAGGATCTTAAGTTCGATGTGAAAGTGGTTTCCATTGAATAAGGACCGGTCTGCATTTCTCGCCGGCCTGGATATTCACCAATATTCAAGGTGCATATCCAGGCCCTTTTCATACTGCGGCGTTTCATTTCAGGCGTATCTTTTTTAAAACGTGATGGTTCCGACGCCTCTACCGCGGATCGGCGTATGCGGGCTTTTAGTGCATTGTCCTAATGTCATAGTAGTGCAGCAAATCCTCCATTTTCTTCCAAAGCTCGGAAACATCGTTAACCATAATAACCAGGTTGTGATATTTACCGTCAATATCCATAACGAAGTCTTTCAGTTCCGCTTCCTTTTTAAATCCGATCCTTTCAAAGGCTCTTTGTGCGGACTTTTGAATATCCATCATGGTTGCGCTCAGCTTGAGGATCCTTTTTTCCACCGCATGGGCGACAAGCTCCCGCATTAAAGCCGTGCCCAGACCTTTCTGCTGGTATTCCCTGGAAACCACGCAACGGATTTCGGCCATATGTTTCTGCCAACCACGTTGATTTAAATGCAGCGTTGCATCGCCGATTATCGCAGAATCTTTTTCTGCTACGATAGCGATTACCTTATCGAAATTCAGCTCCTCCATCCATCGATTGATAACGTCTTTATTGGTAACATCCTCCTTAAGGAAAAGACGATCGTCTTTAGGCAGTTCGGAAAAAAAGGAGAGTAGTGCGGGACCGTCCTGTTTCTGAATGGGACGGATAGATATGCTCGTACCATCTCTTAATTTTATTGTCTTTAAGAATTGTTCCATGGCGCTTAACCTCCTAAAATAACGGCCAATATATCATGGCTTTTTCCAAACAGGATGCAAATTCGGCGGCGGCACATCAGCGTGCCGCCCGATAATTCAACGAACCATTATTGGTCTTCCTGACCATTAAGCAGCCAAGGCAAAATGCCGCGGACTTATCTATGGTAATATGCGGCATCACGGTTGGAAATATTATCGACATAACTTTGGAAAGGTGGACGAGCAGCAATGGAGCAACAACGATACCGCTGGGCGCAATGGGGAGACCTGAATGCGTTTTTCGGACTCATGCTCGATAACGTCACGAATCTCGTCATTCTTACCGGGATTCTCGTCGGTGTCTTCGGGTATCCGGCCGACAGAGTTTTCAGCCTGATGATACCCGGGACCGCGCTGGGGGTTCTTTTCGGAGATCTCCTGTACACATGGATGGCATTCCGCCTGGCCGGAAGGACCGGAAGGACCGACGTGACTGCAATGCCCCTTGGACTGGATACGCCCTCCACCGTAGGCATCGCGACGGCCGTCCTCGGCCCGGTTTACCTGGAAACGAAGGATCCGGTACTCACCTGGCAGGTGGGGATGGCGACCCTCATGATCATCGGTGTCTTCAAAGTCGTTCTTTCCTTCTTCGGCGACTGGGTGCGTTCGCACATTCCGAAAGCGGGACTGCTTGGATCCCTGGCCGGGATAGGCATTACGCTGCTGGCATTTTTCCCGATTATGAAGATCTTCTCCGCCCCGGTCGCCGGAATCGCCGCTTTGGGAATCATCCTGTATGCCATCGTTGCCCGCCGGCCTCTGCCGTTTAAAATTCCCGGAGCTTTCCTGGCCGTTGCGGTCGGTTGCTTTCTCTACTACCTCATGGGTGGATTCGGCATACTGGGGGCGCAAAGTTTGTTCCCCTCCGTTGAATTCCATCCCGCTTTTCCTTTTCCCACCGTCGGTTTCATTCATGGCCTGGGCAAAGCGGTTTCCTACCTGCCGATCGCTTTTCCCTTCGCCCTGATTACCATCCTGGGGGGAATCAATAACACGGAAAGCGCCCGCGTCGCGGGAGACGCGTACCGGACGCGCAGCATCCTTCTTGTTGAAGCGTTCGCCACGGTCGTTGCCGCTCTGTTCGGCGGCGTCGCCCAATCCACGCCCTATATCGGGCATCCCGCCTATAAAGCGATGGGAGGCCGCGCGGCTTACACGCTGGCAACCGGCCTTTTTATCGGGATCGGCGGCGCGCTCGGAATTATGTCCTTTGTCGTTGAAGCGATTCCCGAAGCCGTTATCACCCCTATCCTCCTGTTCGTGGGCATTGAGATTATTTCCCAGGCTTTCGTCGAATCCCCCCGCAAACACGCGCCGGCCGTTGCCTTCGCCATAATCCCCAGCGTCGGCTACCTCGTTCTGACATACGCCGACAGTCTGCTGGACAAGCTGGATCCGTCGATTCTGATCCCCGATTCGCTGGCGGCCGAACATATAATTCTGCGCGCCGTCGGCCATGGATTCATTCTGACGGCGATCCTCTGGGGCGGATTGCTCGCCGAACTCATTGACGGTCGTCTTCGAAGCGCTTCCCCCTATATGTTCGCCTGTGCCGTATGCACCCTGTTCGGTCTCATTCATTCCGTTGTCCCCTCCGGAGAAATCTATCTGCCCTGGGACATCCACAGCAACTTCGTATGGCAAATTGCGCTTGGATATATCCTGGTCGGCATCGGGTTGCTGGCGGCGTCTTACTTCTTCAAAAGAGAGCCAAATGATGCGATAGTATAGGCGGTTTCAGGCTGGATCCATTTATCCATATTCTTATCTAAGCGGGATCATGGCGCATTCACTGGGGAAAAAAATCGGCATTGCATCGCTGATCATGATGGGATCGGTTTTTTTAAGCCGGGTTATCGGACTCTTAAGGGAGATAGTCGTTGCCAAGATCGGCGGCGTGGAAGCCGCTGTCGATGCGTACAAGACGGCGTTTATGATCCCGGATATATTTAATCATTTCACGGCCAGCGGATTCCTTGCGATCACGTTCATACCGATTTTCTCTGAATATCTGTCCCGCGATCGTGAAAGCGACGGATGGAGAATATTCAATATTATTCTGAACAGTTACGGAGTTTTACTGCTGTTTCTGGTCGCAATCGGCATGGTTTTTACGCCGGAATTTATCGATATTGCGGCCAGCGGGAATAATGACCCGGAGTATCGCAGCCAGGTTGTTAGAATGACCCGCATTATCATTCCCGCCCAGTTGTTCCACATGACCGGCGGGCTTTTTATGGCTGTCCAATACGCCAAAGAAAAATTCCTGATACCGGCGCTGTCGCCGCTTATCTATAATCTTGGAATTATCCTTGGTGGGCTGGTATTGGGACGTTATATCGGAATGGAAGGCTTTTGCTGGGGCGTCCTGGCCGGGGCGTTCCTGGGTCCGTTTCTTCTGCAGATGTGGGGCGCAGGCCGTGTCGGCATGAAATACAGCCTGCGTTTTGGTTTACGCAGCCCCGATTTTTCACGCTATCTTCGATTGACAGTGCCGCTGATGTTCGGTTTGACCATGATGTTTTCCATGGACATATTTTTTAGATTCTTTGGGAACTACCTTTCTGAAGGAACTGTTGCCGCACTGGATTACGCCAAAATAATCATGCTGATTCCTGCCGGCCTTTTCGGACAGGCTGTTGGAACAGCTTCTTTCCCCTTCATGGCCCGTCTGGCCGTCGAAAACCGGATTATGGAAATGAATCGGATAATAAACGCAGCCCTGCGTTACCTGGCCCTGGTCATTCCAATCTCGATCATGATGATCGTCGTCAGACATGAGCTGGTTCGGATTCTGTACCAGAGAGGAAAATTCGATGCCGATGCCACCACACTGACTGCCGGCATCCTGGTATTTCTTCTGCCATGTGCGTTCGCCGTGACGTCCTATACCGTCGTTGTGCGCGGATACTATGCCATGCAAAACACAATGTTCCCGGCCATTTTCCTCACTATCGCCGTCGTCTGCAGTCTGCCGGTTTACTGGTTCGCGATGCAATGGATCGGCGCTCATGGAATAGCCCTGGCCGTATCCGTCTCCGTAATCTTTCAAGTCATCCTCCTTTACATTCTCTGGAACCGGAGAACCGGCAACAGGGAAAGCCGCAGCGTTTTCTACCTTTATGCAAAAATAATACTTATCAGCATTCCTGTCGGTATACTGGCGGAATGGTTCCGGCGCTGGGCTTTTGCCGGTTCAGGCAGTCTCGGATTCGCTCAGGCATTCTGGATTTGTTGCGTGATTGGCGGCGGATACTGCCTGCTGCTCATCATCGGCGGGTATCTGATGAAAATCGAAGAAATCAAAATGCTTATACAGAAGTTCCTACACCGAAGATCCCTTCTCTAGTACAATACTGCATAAAGTATCTCTCGGGTGACGATTTGCAAATTAATGCCGGTGGAGTTCATAAATAGTGTCAACAGAGCGGGAAGAGACTGAACGGATGCTTCGTGAAATCGAGGCGCTCCGGTCGCGGGTGACATCCCTGGAAAAAAAAGAAACTCCGAATGCCGGGGAACCGGACGGCGGCACCGGTCCGCCGTCCGATACGACCGGGGGAAAACCGGAGGCACGGACATTTGAGGAAAGAGAACAGGCCAGCAGGGCGCTGCTGAATGCAACGGCCGATTCCGCCCTACTGATCGACAATAACGGCATCATACTCGATGCGAACGACAACATGGCCGCATCCGTGGGAAAATCCCGCGAAAGTATCCTTGGAACCGTTATCTACGATTATTTTCCTCCCGCTTTGGCGGAACAGAGAAAAGCAAGAGAATCTGAAGCCGCACGGAAAAAACAATTAATCCGTTTTGAGGACCATCGGGACGGACGCTGGCTGGAAAACAGCGTTTATCCGGTTTTCGATTCCCGGGGTGAACTGGTTCAATTCGCTGTCTTTTCACACGACATCACCCACAGAAAACAAATCGAGCAATCACTGAAACAGGAGCGGGACAAAACAAGCACCTACTTGGATTTAGCGGAAGTCATCCTTATGGCGCTGGATAAAAACGGGTGCATAACGCTGATCAACCGGAAAGGATGCCATATCCTTGAATATCCGCACGATCAGTTAATAGGAAAAAATTTTTTCGATACATTCATTCCCGACGGCATAAAAACCAAAATCCAAGAGGTCTTCCAGGATATCCTGAAAGAACAGTCCTTTTTTCAGGAATATTATGAAAATCCGATCCTGACTAAATCCGGAGAGAAGAAAATTATTGCCTGGCACAACACTGCATTAAAGGACGAAAACGGACAAATCACAGGCACTCTCAGTTCCGGAGAAGACATTACCAAACGGAAGATGACGGAAAAAGCACTCCTGGAAAGCGAACGGTACTACAGAACCCTGTTTGAATCGGCAAGCGACGCCGTCTTTATAATGGAACAGACTCATTTCGTTGAATGTAATCAGAAGGTCTTAAAACTGTTCGGCTGCACCCGGGAGCAGATACTGGGCAAAACCCCGGCGGACTTCTCGCCCCCCTTTCAGCCTGACGGGCAGAATTCCAGAGAAAAAGCCGGGCGTATACTGGAGAAAGTCGCCGACGGAAGCCCACAGTTCTTCGAATGGCGACATCAACGCTATGACGGCGAGCTGTTTGATGCGGAAGTAAACCTGGATCCCCTGAATATCCAGGACAAAAAACGATTCATCGCCATTGTACGGGACATCACGGAACGGAAGAAGGCGGAGGAAGCCCTCAATAGCGCACTGGCAGAAGTGCGTCGGATGAAGGAATCGGCTGAAGCGGAAAACGTCTACCTGAACAAAGAAATCCGAATGGCCCATATACATGGCGATATCGTTGGACAAAGTGCCGCCATTAAATCCGTGCTGTCACTGGCGGAGCAGGTGGCGGAAACAGACTCAACGGTGCTTATTCTCGGGGAAACGGGTACCGGGAAGGAATTATTGGCCAGGGCGATTCACAACATGAGCTCCAGAAAAGACCGTCCCCTTGTTATCGTAAACTGTGCCGCCATACCCGGCACTCTGGTGGAAAGCGAACTGTTCGGTAGAGAAAAAGGGGCATTTACCGGGGCATCCGCCCGCCAGATAGGTCGTTTTGAAATCGCACACGGATCGACCATTTTCCTGGATGAAATCGGGGAGCTGTCCCCGGATGTCCAGGTAAAACTACTCCGGGTCATTCAGGAGGGGCAGTTTGAGCGGTTGGGAAGCACCCGGACTATTCGTGTTGATGTCCGGATTATTGCCGCCACAAACCGGGATCTGGAACAGGAAATGAGGGCCGGCAATTTTCGCGAAGATCTTTTCTACCGGCTCAATGTATTCCCGATCTCCCTCCCGCCGTTAAGAGACCGTAAGGAAGACATCCCGATGCTTGTCTGGAATTTTGTCAATGAGATGGGCGAAAAAATGGGGAAAATTATCGAGAAAATTCCGCAACCCAGTATCGATGCCCTGCTGAAACACGACTGGCCCGGGAACATACGGGAACTGCACAATGTGATCGAGCGTGCCATGATCCAGGCCCAGGACAATATTCTTAGAGTGCCTCCTGTATTCCAGCCAAACCAATCGGTCCCTTCGCTCAAAACACTGGTCGAGGTCGAAAAAAAACACCTTATCGATGTTCTGGAGCAGACAGACTGGCGGATTCGGGGCGAAAACGGGGCGGCTGAAATTCTCGGAATCAAACCGACCACACTGGAGTCACGCATGTTGAAGTATGGAATCAAGCGCCCGTCATAAATCTACGATATATCGGAGGGCTCCGATATATCGTAGATTTATCGATAAGCTTCCTTGATCCCGTCCCATTCCTGTCTAAATTAAATCTTTATATTTCAACGGTATACAAAGTCACTTCCTTGGACTTCGTTTTGGCATGGATTGTGCATATTATATAGCAACAATTTGAAGTCACCTAAGGTGGTTATCAATTCGTGTTTTGGCTATTTTGATTTACCGGTCGAATTGATGACCGCCTTTCCTTTTTTATAGACAACAATCCGCTTCCGGAAAGACTTCGGTATCAGGTAAAGTATTATGAGTAAAGGCTGACAGGCGAGGAGAATACAGAATTCCCGTTGCAGGGAAAGGAAACAGTCCTTGTCGGTGAAGATGAAAAAGCTGTACGGACAATAACTGCATCGGAGAATCAGGAGAATCCTTGAATAAGACACGAGTACTGATCGTCGATGACGAAATCCTCTTCCTGGATCTGATGGCTCGAACACTTAAAATGATTGAGGGCATTGATCTCATCGGAACAGCCTCCAGTGGGCGGGAAGCTATTCAGATTGCGCTTGAGGCCAATCCCGATATCATCCTCATGGATGTGGATATGTGCGACATTAATGGAATTGAGGCAACCCGCAGGATAATGTCGGACCTTCCCGATACTCGAATTATTGCCCTCTCCGGTCACGAGGATCGAGGTTTCGTCGAGCAGATGTTTAAAGCGGGCGCAATGGGCTATGTGTTAAAAAACAGCAAACTCGAGGAAGTGGTCACGGCAATTCAGAGCGTTTCGGACCATAAGAATTATATTAGCCCATCCATAGCGCGCACCCTGATCGACTCCTACATCCGGCAGCCTTCGAAGCAACAGGTGATTACTGAAAGAGAGAAACAAATTCTACAATTGCTTGACCATGGTAAGAGGATGAAAGAAATCGCACTGGAACTGAATATCAGCGTAAAAACCGCCTACACACACCGCCAGAATCTGATGAAAAAACTGGGCGCCGACACGGTTGTCCAACTGATCAAGCTCGGGAGGGAAAAGGGCATTCTTTACATGGGCTAAAATTCTTATTCCCTCTAAGAGTTTTTCTTAGATTAATCCTTCAGATATTTGCCTATTCAGAAATACCAAAAGAATTCCGATAATAGCAGTGTTTGAATCGATTTACCCAAGAGGTTCCGGACTGGGGAAAAAACCACCCTATTCCTTGGAACGACCGATAGGATGTTTGTATGACCGACAGCGCTACAAAACCGAAGAAAAAATGGGAAAAACCGCAATTGATTGTTCTCGTGAGAAGCCGGCCGGAGGAAGCCGTATTGCTGGCCTGCAAAGGCGGCGGCCAGCAGTCCGCCGTTGCCAAGACCAGTAAAAACCTTTGCTTTGAGCAGATCAAAGGCACCTGCCCCGCCATCTGTAATGATAATTTTCCATCCTGAGAAGGTCTTTCAAAGACAGGCTCCGATCAGGAAATGCAGAAGTCCCGTCCCGGGATCCCTGTAGCAAAGAAGAGTCCACAACTTGTCGGGCATACCCTGTGGATATCCGCTCGGGTAATTCTCAGTTCCAGCCTCCACGACCGCTTCTAACCATATTTATAATTTAAAATTTACATATCGCGGCTGAACTGCATTGTCCGAAACCGGGTTTTCCCGACCGGAGATCTTTTCCTTAAATTCAAAGTATTAATTTAAATTATATATTATTGACGTTTGAGTAGAAATATATATACTAAGGGGTGTTAACCAGGTTATCTATATTTGACGCTAAATCAGATTTATATATACTTAAATGTCTTGCCCCTTAACGGGTTGATGTTTTCATGAATCGGATTTGACGATTCAGCCCTGATTCCGGATTCAGGATACATATATGAATTCTATCCCTTTATCAAATCATTCAACTGCGGGAATCTTACTCCGACGAAGTTGGATTTGCCGATGCAGTCTATTGATATAAAAAGGACTATTGGGGAATCCCATTTGGGAATCCGGATTGAGGTTTGTAGAATTAACCCGCATTTGCCCCAGGGATCCAGGGGCTTCGCTTACATCGAGGCGACGAAATCCTGGGACAAATGCGGGCTTAGAGAGGAACTCCCATGAGTTATTACCTTACCACTCTACAGAACATAACCAACTGGATAAGAAAGACGGCTTCCGAAAACCCGGTATATTTCCCGGAAAAATTCGGGCATGCGAGTTACCGATTCGCAGAAGTCAAAGCCGATTCCGACATACAGTTTGAACATTACACCCCTACGGTATTGCCGCCGGTCAAGTTGCTTATCCCGGCACGGGAAGAGCTTTTAAGCTTTAAAAAGCATGCGGACGGCAAGACCGAAATAAATCCGACTCTTGACGAATCCTTTCGTGTGATAGCCGGCGTGCGGCCTTGCGATCTTAAAGCAATTTTCCTGATTGACCTGTTCTTAAAGGATGGCGTGCCGGATGCACACTACCTGGCGCGACGCGAGAATACGGCCCTGGTCGGCTGGGCATGCACGGCTCCATGCGACTCGCGGGTGTTCTGTGCCGCAGTGGATTCTCTGCACCACACCGAAGGCGCGGATATTTTTATCACGCCTCTTAAGCACGGGGATCTTTTGGTTGAGGTAAAAACGGAACTTGGAGAGAAACTGGCGGCCGGAACCGATTGGCAGACGTGCGATGACGGGCCCGCCAGAAAAGTGGGAACGGTCGCTGATATGCCGGAGCCGTTTGGCCGTACGTTCCCGGTCACCGCCCAGGATATTTATAAAAATGTCGCCGAAAAATGGAAAAGTCCCGTCTGGGACAAACATGTCGAACGCTGTTTCTCCTGCGGCAGCTGCAACCTGGTTTGCCCCACCTGTTACTGTTTTGATGTAAGCGACGACATGAATCTGGATGTGGCATCGGGCAACCGGACCCGAACCTGGGACGGCTGCATGCTGCCTCACTTTGCTGTTGTAGGCGGCGGCCACAATTTCCGTCCCGATCCGGCGGCAAGACAACGCCACAGGGTCAAACGAAAATTTGAATACCTGACGGAAAAATTTGGCCATGGTGCGGTCTGTGTCGGGTGCGGGCGATGCGGCCGGCAATGCACGGCCAAAATCGATATATACGATATTGTCGCTGATTTGATAAATGAAGGAGATCAATGATGAAAACCGTTCCGTCTCAATACGATCAGATTGCCAGGGAGACTTTTCTTCCGCAGATCGGCAAGATTGTCGAGATTGCCGACATGACCGCCAAGGACCGGTATTTCCGGATCGAACTTGAAAAACCTTTGGGACACGGGCCGGGGCAGTTCGTGATGGTTTCCGTCCTCGGTTTGGGCGAAGCTCCCATATCTATAAGCAATGGCCCCTCGGAAGACAATATCCTGGAAATGGTCATTCGCCGCATAGGCCGCCTGACCCAGGCAATTCACGAACTGAAGGTCGGGGACCAGCTGGGCATTCGCGGTCCCTACGGATCCGGTTTTAACCTGGATGATTTCTATAGCCACGATGTGCTCTTCGTAGCCGGAGGGCTCGGCCTGGTGCCGCTGCGGTCCCTGATTACACCTATCATCAAGGAACGGGGCCGTTTCGGAAACATCACGCTGATTTCCGGTTGCCGGAACCCGGCCGAAGAGCTGTATCGCGACCAACTCGAGACGTGGACGACGGACGCGGGAATGGACGTAATCAGGCTCGTGGACGGTACGGAAAATATGCCGTGGGAATTCGGTACCGGCCTTGTTACCGATCCTATCCCAAAACTGGAAATGGATCCGAAAAAAACCATGGCCGCTCTTTGCGGTCCCCCGGTTATGTACAAATTCGTCATCAAGGCTCTCAACGTTCGGGGGATGAACTTCGACCAGATTTTTGTCGATCTCGAACGGCGCATGAAATGCGGTGTGGGCAAATGCGGACACTGCCAGATCAATAAGATTTACTGCTGTCAGGATGGACCGGTGTTCCGGTTCTCCGATCTTTCAGGTATACCGGAGGCGCTTCAATGAAACCCAAAGTGGCATTTTTCGATTTTGCCAGCTGCGAGGGATGCCAGCTGGCTATCCTTAACTGCGAGGATATTTTACTCGACATCCTTAACCTTGTTAATCTCGTGGAGTTCCGCGAAGCTCTCTCCGAAAAAGCGCCGCGCTATGATATAGCTTTTGTAGAAGGAAGTATCCACCGGGACGAAGACATCGAACGGCTCCAGAACCTGCGATCCCGAACTACCGTCCTGGTTGCGCTGGGTGCATGCGCCTGCAACGGCAACGTTCAGGCCCGTTCCAACTTCGTAGCGCCGGCCGTCAATTATGAAGTGATCTATGGAGAGGAAGCCCGGAACCGGGTTCAGGTGGATGCCGACCACTGGTCTCTATGGTCGCACACGCGCGTGCGGCCCCTGGATGCCGTTGTAAAGGTGGACGCATATCTTCGCGGTTGCCCGGTGGTGCCGGCGGAATTCCTGCATCTGGTGAAATCCGTGCTGCATGGAACCACGCCGTTTTTCCCGCCTGATGCCGTTTGCGTGGAATGCAAGAAAAATGGAAACGAGTGCGTCCTGGAACGCGGGGAAACCTGCATGGGACCGATAACCTGGGGCGGGTGCAACAGCATCTGCGTCAATAACGGCTATGTATGCGACGGCTGTCGCGGAACGCTTCCCCATGCCAACATCGATTCCCATATAACCCTGATGCGGGAACACAATATTAAAGACGAGGACATCCGAAATCGATACCGTCTTTTCCTTGGCGCCGAACCGATTGGCAGAGGAGTCTGAAAATGGATTTGAAAGAAAAAACATATAAAATCGACGTCAACCATGTTACCCGCGTGGAAGGGCACGGACGGATTATTGTCAGCACCAAAGAAGGCGCTGTTAAAGAGGTAAAGCTTTCCATCACGGAAGCCAACCGTTTTTTTGAAAATTTTGTCCGGGGAATGCATCCGGCGGAAATTCCCTGGATTGTCAGCCGCATCTGCGGGATTTGCTGCGTGGGACACCAAATGACGGCCACCAAGGCCGTGGAGGCGGCCCTCGGTATTGAGGTCAGCCCCCAGACCGTCCTGCTCCGCAAGCTCCTGACGGAATCCCAGTTTCTGCAGAGTCATCTCCTGCATGTTTATTTCCTGGCGGTGCCCGATTACCTGGGCGTCCAAAGCGTGTTGCCGCTGGCAAAAACGCACCCCGAAGTAGTAAAACGGGCGCTCCGGCTTAAAAAGCTGGCAAACGATTACACGGCCGTGTTCGGCGGACGCATGCTGCATCCCATGGCCAACACCCTGAAAGGATGGAGGAAGCTTCCGGATCTGGATGCCGTTGCCGCACTGCGCAAGCGAATGCTGGATGCAATCCCGGATCTGGAAGAGACCATCGGCATAGTCAAAACTCTCAAGGTTCCTCCTTATGAAAGGGAGACGGAATTTGTTTCGCTGAAGCACCCGGATGAATACGCCCTTTATGATGGGGATGTTTACAGTTCGGACACGAAGTCCGCGGTTCCCGTAGACCAATACCGGGATGTAACGAACGAATTCACCGTCGCACATTGCACGACCAAATGGTCCAAGTGGCATCGCGACTCCTACTTTGTCGGAGCCCTGGCAAGGGTAAACAACAACTTCGATCAGCTGCTTCCCGAGGCGAAGCAGGCGGCGGCGGCGCTTGGGCTTAACGTGCCCTGCTACAATCCGTACATGAACAACGTGGCTCAGGTGGTGGAAGTCGTCCACTGCGCCTACAACAGCGTCCGGATGCTGGATGAAGTGCTGGGCGGCGGGCTCAAAGCCGAGGATACCTCCTACCAGGTGAAGGCAGGCCATGGGATAGCATCCTGCGAAGTGCCCCGGGGCATACTCTTTCACGATTATACATTCGATGAAAACGGCCGTTGCATCGACGCCAATGCGGTGATCCCCACCAGCCAGAATATTAACAATGTTGAGCAGGACATGAAGGCGTTTGTACCCGAAATGCTCCCCAAAATGTCGCAGGATGAGCTTACGCTTCATATGGAAATGCTTTTGCGGGCTTACGATCCCTGCATCTCCTGTTCCGTGCATATGTTGGACGTGGAATTTGTCGATTAAGCCTCCATTCCGATATTGTGACACTTAAAGAGGTCGAAATCTTTGGATCTCAATAGTTTAACGTGGGATAATCCAACTTCGGAATTGAGGTTAATCCGCATTTCTCCCGTTAGTTCGATCGCTTCGCTACAGGTTTCAACATGGCTGGCAAAACGGAATCTCCACGACAGAAATCCTGCGAGAAATGCGGACCAAGGAGTTACGAGCATAGACCAAAGGATCTTCGGATGGAATCGTATCCGGATTCGGACTGGCTGGTTGTAGGAACGGGAACGCCGGCAGGCGGTGACGATGAAATCGGGCTCGCCCTGGTCCGGGCCCTGTCCCGGGAATTGGAATACGCCGAATGCTGCATTCTCCTGGAGTGCGCCGATGCCGCCATGGTGGCTTCATCGCTTCTGGAATGGCAAAAACCGGTAATTCTGGTTGATGCCGCCGATATGGGTCTCGCTCCCGGGGAATACAGTTTCTTTTCAGACAACAATGCTGCAATAACTATGAAAACCAGTTCCGTCTCGACGCACGGGCTGGGGCTGGCGGAAGGATTGGAACTCGCCAGAACGCTGGGCTATGATCGAACGATCGGTATATTCGGCGTTCAGCCTTTCGACGTTTCCCCGAAACAGGGGCTGACTCGGGAGATGTCGAAGCTCTTACCTTCGCTCCTTGCCGCCCTGAAAAACATCTGTTCCCGGTTGCAGCAATAATATGCGGATCCCTGCAGGTTAAAATCGTTTACTTGTAAAGGCGGATCATGGTAAAGGATAACCCCGTGACAAGGAAAAAACATTCCTTTTTCTATAATTGGGGTTCCGTAACCACCATCATTCCGGACATCAGGAACCAGGAGCTGGCAGCCCGGGCGACCTGGTTTATCAAAATGCGATGGCTGGCCATCCTGGCATGTGCCGTCGGCGCGGTCATCGCGACGACGGATATTGTCCCGGCCGATGTCAACCCTGTCGATTTTGTCATTACGATCGCATTTCTGTCATTTACAAATCTGCTTTATTCAAAAATCGGGCACAATCTTTTCGGCGACAAAACGCGCCGCAGGGAGCTGCAGCGACTCCTTCTGTGGCAGATGTTCGGTGATTTCACCGCATTGAGCTTTCTAACCTATTCGCTTGGCTGCATTGAAACGCCGATGGGCTCTCTTTTCATGGCCCACATTATCCTGGCCACCCTTCTCTTTTCCCGCTGGCAGTCCCTGATGATAGCGGCGGCCGGATGGGTCTACGCATCCGCACCGCTTATGCTGGAATTGGCCGGGATTATTCCCGTCCAGAGTATTTTCAAAAGCGAGTTCAGGGAAGCCGTCAGCCACGACTTTGGGATTACCTTAGGATTCGTGCTTGCAAGCGGCGGCGTCTACCTCTTCTGCTGGTATCTGGTAAGCGAGATCAGCTCAAGCCTGAAACTGAGAGAGCGTCAACTCGAAGATGCCCATCAAATGATGATAAAAATAGACAAGGAGAAAACGCAGTCGACTCTTCTCGCCACGCACGAACTCAAAGCCCCGTTCGCCGCCATAAAAAGCTATGTATACACTCTGCGGGACGGCTATTGCGGACAGCTCCCTGAAAAAGCGCAGGCCGTTGTTACGCGTATCGGCAACCGGTGCGACCAGATCACGGACAGGATCACGGATATCATCCACCTGAGCAATCTGAGAACCCTGGTGGTGACCGAAATGAACCTGGTTTCGGTAAACCTGATTTCGGTTTTATGTGAAGAGGCCGGCGAAGGAGCCCTGATCGGAGAATCCCGAAAAATCAAGATCATCAATCTTGTAGAAAACCACCCTCCCGTTCATATCATGGGTTCCTACGAGCATCTGAAAACTCTTTTCTCCAATCTGATCCAGAATGCCATCAACTATAGTCCGGACAACATAGGGCGCGTGGTGGTGTCCGTTGAGACTTCACCCGGAAAGGCGGAAGTGGCCGTCCAGGACAACGGTATCGGCATTCCCAAAGATGCTCTGGATAAGATATTCAATGACCATTTTAGAAGTAAAAATGCCGTAGCCCATCACGCGGGCGGGACAGGGCTGGGGCTTTCCATAGTCAAGGAAATCGTTGTTCTGCATGGAGCATCCATTCAGGTGGAAAGCATCGTTGGCAGAGGAAGCAGCTTTACTGTAAGATTTGACACTATAGAAGTAGGGCCGGTTAATGAATAAGGGTTACATTTTGCTGCTGGCCCCCATGCCCGCCCGGCGCTCGCGCCAAAATGCAACCTTTATTCATTGACCGGCCCTAACGCAGGAGAATATTAATTATGGCGAACATACTAATCATTGATGATGATCTGGATATTATTGACAGCCTGAAGATGATTCTGGAATCCAACGGCTACCAGGTATCGGTGAAAACAGATACGGATGATCTGGTAAATACTATCCGGGAAGCAGCTCCGGACCTGATTATCCTCGATATCATTTTCCCTGAAGATCCCAATGCAGGATTTACTGCAGCACGCGAACTGCATAAGAACGAAGAGGTTAAAAATATCCCCGTTCTGCTCTTAAGCGCGGTAAATCAACAAAGCAATATGTCCTTCGGTTTTTCCGATACCGATATCAGCGAAGATTTCATGCCGGTAAAGGGTTTTATCGAGAAACCGGTAGAACCCTCTGTCCTTCTATCAAAGGTGAAAGAGCTTCTGGGCAATCCATGACCGGGGCACACCGGCCCAATCCTACCGCTCTATAGCCTGAATCCACACATTGCGGGACCGGGGGCCGTCAAACTCGCAAAAATACACACCCTGCCAGGTACCCAGATTCAACCGGCCGTCTTCGACAGGGATGTGGACGGAAGAACCCATCATGCTCGCTTTGACGTGGGCGGCGGCATTGCCTTCGGAGTGCCTGTACGCCGCCTGCCAGGGGACTGCTTTTTCCAAAGCATCCGCAATATCCTCAACTACATCCGGATCCGCGTTTTCATTAATCGTCACACCCGCCGTTGTATGGGGCACAAATATAACGGCTACTCCGCTTTGAATCCCAAGATCGGACAATGAGGATTGTATTTCCCGGGTAATATCCAGAAACTGAGTATGCTTCTGCGTGCGAACGTTCAAAGACTTCATTGCTCCCTCCTCCCTCTGTTTGACAAAAGGCCGTCGAATCTTATTTTAATAGTAAGGACTTTGCAACGTTCGGGTCAACGGCCGGCATGCAGGAAAAGACAAGTCGGTTTAAATGGAAGGCACATTGAAATGCATGAAAATTTTATTCCTTTGCTTGTGGATCCCTCACATCATCAGGTCAATTTTTCCAGAATGGATGAAAGCGATGACGCCCTTTTCTATTCCAAAGAACGATTGGTCTCTCATCTGGATTCCCTGGCGCTGGAAACCATCGTTGATTTGATTGAAAACCTGGTCGTCGAGGACAATCCCACAATACTCGATTTAATGGCAAGCTGGGATTCGCACATTCCAGTCCGTTTGCGTTCGTGCCGAATCACCGGCCTGGGTATGAACGAAACCGAATTGAAAAAAAACGAAGTTCTTTCAGATTACGTTGTCCACGACCTGAACCGGGACTGCAGGCTTCCTTTTCCGGACGGGCATTTTGACGTAGTGCTCAACACCGTGTCGGTGGATTACCTGAAAAATCCCGTTGAGGTGTTCCGCGAAGTGGGGAGGATTTTAAAACCGGGAGGACTGTTTCTGGTAATTTTTTCCAACCGCATGTTTCCCGAAAAAGCCGTTAAAATCTGGCGGGAATCGAGTGAGGAAGAACGCATCCTGCTTTTGGAAGAAATATTCCAGGAAACCGGCGCATTCGATTCAACCGGGCTTTTTATTTCCAAAGGGCGCCCCCGCCCCAGCGACGACAAGTATGCCAATCTTGGAACACCCAGCGATCCGGTTTATGCAATATACGCGGAAAAACCGGGGAAGGCCGCCTCCAGAAAATCTCGCCCCCCGATCCGCTTGCTCAAGGAAGGCGCAATGAATAAAGACACCCTGGAAACAAAAAAAGAACAGATTCACAAAACTCTTCGATGTCCCCACTGCGATGAGAAAATGAAAAAATGGGCTGTTCCTGAAAATCCTTTCGAAGCGACATGGGAAAACGAGTTCTTGTATATCTGTTTCAACGACAACTGCCCCTACTATGTGCGTGGCTGGGACCATGTTTACAAGACGACTTCCCGCATGGCCTCCTACCGTTTCATGTACAACCAGGACAAAGACATCTGCTCCCCGATTCCGGTCCCCAGTCCGAAAGCGCTGCGCGAAAGCATTATCGATTAAAAACCATTTCGGAAATCGGGACTATTTGACCGTGTAACCGTTGTCCTTCAGGTTTTTGACCGCCTCGTCGATTGATACCCGCACCAGAAACATGCCGCACTTCGGGCATTTCCCCTCTTCATCCGCGATAACGTTCCAGTCCATCGGGTCCTGATACACGAAGCCGTCCCCATTCACATCTACGGCTTCTACATCCACAGGCTCAGACCGAATCCACTCCTGGAGGCTTTTCATGGAATCGCTTTTCGGCATGGATTCCATCGCCCCTTCACCATGCAGATGCCCTTCCGTATCTCTCTGATCGGAACTGCATCCCGCGAAAAAAATCAGCGTGAAGGAAAGAACACCCAATAAAAACCACTGTCTCATGCGTATCTCCTTTTACCTGTCTGATACCGTCCCGTAGGTTCGTGAGAAACACGGTCCGTATTATTTAAAGGTTCATCCGCATTTCTGATGGGGGAAACTCAGTTTCATGCTGGATAGTATCTATTCTTATATATTAAATAGTATCGTAATCCTGAAAAAGCAACACGGTCCAGGCAAACAAAAAGCCGGTTTTATCCCTGCCGTGAAAAAGGCGGGGTAACAACATTTTTGAAATTCTCCGGAATGTCTTTCGTAGGAAAGACATGAATGCAACAGCGGAATTGTCCATGTCAACGGAATTGGATCTTACGGATATCTATCACGATCACCATCGCAGGGTTTTCAACCTCTGTGCCTATCTGTTGAATTCAGGGGATGCCGCTGAAGATGCCGCCCAGGAAGTTTTTATGCGCGTACAGCGCAAAATAGATACATACAATCCCGAATTTCCTCTTTCCAACTGGATTTTAAAGATCGCGAGCAATTATTGCGTGGATCTGCTCAGGAAGCGGGGAAAGGAAAAACGCCTTTTCGTCCTCGACACATCGGAATCACTGGATCCCTCTTCGGACAAGCCCAGTCCCCTTCGGGACATACTGACATCGGAGAAGGGCAATAGGATTCGGCGCGCTATCGCATCCTTAAACGAAAGATTTCGCACTCCCCTGATCCTGGCTTTCTTCAACGATTTTACCTACGACGAAATAGCCGAAACCATGGGCATTCCAAGAAATACCGTAGCCACGCTTCTCTTTCGCGGTAAGCAGCAATTGCGGGAGAAGCTCAAGAAGGAGAATTACCATGATTTGCCCTGACGATTTCACTCTTTCCCAATACGCGGACGGAGAACTGCCGGAAGACGAAGCCGGGAAACTGGCCGCGCATTTTGAAGTCTGCGCCGTTTGCCGGAAACGGGCACTGGCTTTCGAAGCCGAAACCCGGCTTCTTGCAGAGAGCCTGCAGGAGATCGAACTTTGGGAACCGGAACCGGAAACCGTCCGGCGAAAAATTCCCGGGACCGCCTGGATCAGCAGACTGGCTTTCCCCTTGTTCGCGATCGCCGTTCTATTGCGGTCGGGAATCGATTTCATACTCGACAAAGAACTGCCTCCGGTATTGGACTGGCTGCACCCATTCAGCCTTTCGGGATTCCTGAATCTGATTGCCACCGGGTTTTTCTACTTCCTGGAAAAAGGGAGGGGCATTATGACCGCACTTGTTAACGAAGTCAGCGCCGCTGTTTTAAGTTTATTGATACTGGGACTGCTGGTTGTCATGATCCGGCGCACAAGGATAATAACCGCCGCGATTTCCCTTTCGGCAATGCTGCTGGTTGCCATCGTTCCCGGCCACGCTGTAGAAATCCGTAAACCTCAAAAGGAAGAAGGCATCCTGGGCAGTGTATCCATACCGGCGGGTGAAACCATTGACGACTCCCTGGTTGTCTTCGCCGATTCGGTCGATGTCCGGGGAACCGTTACCGGGGACCTCATCACCTTTGCACGGCGGATCAACGTTGCGGGCGCCGTCCAGGGAAACGTCATCACTTTCGGGCAGAATGTCGACGTCCGGGGAAAGGTGGACGGGGATATTATCGGATTCGCGCAGACGATTCGGGCTGACGGAGAGGTTGGAAAGAATCTCTGGGCTTTTGCCCAGAACATAGCGATCGATCCGGACGGCAAGCTGGGCCAGAACGCCACCATGTTTGCCACATATATAACTGTAGATGGGAATGTCGGCAAGGACATTACGGCATTTGGAGCATTCCATGACATCAGCGGGACCGTGGGACGGGACCTCAATATTCGCGGAGAACGGTTGTCCGTGCACGATACATCTGTAATCGGCCGGGATCTCAATGCCTGGGTAAAGTTGGAAAAAAATGTGCAGATTGATCCGAGTGCAACGATTCAGGGTGCAACGAAGGTTGAATTGATGAAGAAGGAAGAGGGTGCAAGCAGATATATGAAGATCGGTTTCTATTTTCGCCAGTTGCTTCGGATTGTCGGAGCTTTCCTGGCGGGACTGCTCCTGTTCTGGCTGCTTCCCGGGCTGAAACGCGCTCCACTCTCCAGCGGACGCGGTCTGCTGGCTTCAGGCGGCATCGGTTTTCTGGCGGCCGTCGCAACACCGATTGCTGGAGTCATTCTGGCGATCACAGTTATTGGACTTCCCCTCGCCCTGGTAACATTGGCTTTCTGGCTGCTGGCGCTCTATCTTTCCAAAATTGTCATCGGAAGATACATCGGGAGCACTCTGCTGGGGAACGGAAACGATACCGTGGGTTCCACGGCTTTATCCCTTCTCATTGGAATTACAATTATTGTTGTAGCGATAAATCTTCCGTTTATCGGCGGCATTCTCAACATTCTTTTAATGCTGATAGGCCTGGGGGCTTTTCTGATCACGGCTTATCGGATGTTCCGGGGTCGCAATGAAACGGAACAAATACAGGAATCGGCATCCTAATTACCAGAGAGATCCCCCGGCTCTGCCGGGGAGGCAGTAAAAGTTTGACAGTTGCATAAATCGGGGTCGGAGTCGGTATCGGAATCGCGGTCGAAATAGGAAGGCCAATATCTCCAGTGGAATCGATCCCGATACCAACCCCGACAATTTTTTCAAGCCGCTTTGAGCAGCTCAATTTATAAAGCCTCCGGCTAGGACCGGAGGATACTTACTCACCTGAAGGGCTAAAACCAACTTGTCCGCCTTCGCCCCTACTTCTTATAAACGATGTGTTCCAGGAATAACACGGCGAAAACACCCGCGACAAAACCGTTTCCCAACACCGGCTGAAACATGTCCGGGGCTCTTTCCAGGACTTCCTCGGGAAGAAAAGAAATGATATTTCCCAGCAACACGGGCAGCCCGATAATAATGCCGCTGTCAAAGGAAAACTCCCCATTCCGTACATCCTGAAAGGCGAATTGCAGACCGGCGGAAACCTGGGAAGCCATGATATAGACCATAATCCCGCCAACAACAACGGAGGGCACGCATCCCAGCCATCCTATCAGCCTGGGAAAGGGTGCCAGGAGAAGAACAAAAATTCCGGCCACTATCAGGGGATAGCGGGAGGCGCAGCGTGTGGACGCGATGACTCCGGGACTCAGGGCGTAATTCACCGGCCCCAGGACGCCCAGGAATCCGGACGCTGCGTTCGATATCCCGGTCAGGATGACACCCCGGGTTATCCTTCGATCCTTGCGATCCGGATCGAGCATTGCATTCAGCGATTGGATCGAACCGAGATCGTTCACCGTCAGCGCCAGATAGCAGATTAGGAAGGACAGGAGAACGCCGGGCACTACGACCGGACGGAGCGTCAGATTCTCGAAAAAGAACTGCACCCACGATTCATGCGTAAATAAATGGCTGCTGAATGCTGCGGAAAAAATTAAAAAGTAAACAACACTGCCGCCCAGCATTGAGAAAAGGATAAGGCCCGTTTTCCATATGCCTGACAGAACTCTGTTCAGCAGAAACATGGCAAACGCAAGAAATATGGCAAACGTGATATTCCAGAGGGGATCTATCCCGCTGGAAAATCCAATCATCAGATCCCGGATTGTCGGCGCAAGGGTGAAAACAATCAGCAGGAGCACAACGCAAATCACCCTGGCCGTAAACAGCCTTCGGATATAGCTGAAAAGCCCCGTCGCGGCCAGTACGGCGACGAAAACGCCTCCGATCATCATCGATGTATTGATCACGGAGATCCGGAATCCCTGGCTGGAAACGATGCCTATAAGAAGGACTGCGGCGGGACCCGAAATCAAGGGAAGCCGGTGTCCCCAAAGAAGCTGGCATATCAGGGTCGCTCCCGTCAGGAAAAACAGCTTCTGAAGATAGAGAATTTCATCCTGCGATTGCCCCAAATGAATCGAGCCGACAATCTTGCCGAGAATCACAATAGTGGAAATCGCGATCAGGGCCCATTGCAGGCCGAGAACCAGGTTCGCGGTTAATGGCGGAGAATCCTCTAAATCATATTCAAGCTTCATCGGTGAATCCCACGCGCACATCCTGCCAGGATTCTATCGCTTCTTCCAGAATCGTCGCCGGCTGCATCTATGTCCCTCCAAATTCCACAGGTAAAATGTATGGATCCCTGAAGAGCCTATCACTCACCGGCTTCATGGTCAAAAACCGATTATCTATCTGCCCTTACCGGAGGGAAACCGGGATCCATAATGAAAGCCCGACGACAAGCCAACAGGGATAAAAGTCTACGAATTGCCACTTGTCCGGTACTCGTCTTTGCTATATCTTTCAATTTTCATGCGGTATTTAAGTCCTAAAGGAATCGACTGTGTTGGACCTGCTGGCGCAAAATCCTCTATTGCTGCTGTTCACGGTTATCGGGCTCGGTTATCTGGTAGGAAATATCAGTATTTTCGGATTCAGGCTTGGCGTAGCGGCGGTACTGTTCGTTGGAATCTTTTTCGGCACTTTAGACAGTCGCCTGAATCTTCCGGAACACATCTACATTATCGGACTGGTTCTTTTCGTTTATGCTATCGGGCTTCAAAGCGGCCATGGGTTTTTTGCCTCCTTCCGGAAGCGAGGTCTTCGTTTCAGCATTATTTCCGGTCTGATTTTACTGGCCGGTGCCGCAGTCACCGTTATCATAAAAAACATCCTGGGACTTACCGCACCGGGTGCCGCCGGGCTTTTCTGCGGCGCCTTGACCAACACACCGGCCCTGGCCGCCGTTGTTGAAGCGACCAAAAATCTCTACACCGGTCTCCCTACGGAAACGTATCAGCAATATATTTCAAGTCCCGTTGTTACCTACGGCCTGACCTACCCATTTGGAGTTTTTGGAGTCATCCTGTGGTTTTTCATCTCCAACCGGATTCTGAAAGGAAACCGGGAGACGGAAGAAAGCAACGCTAAGAAGGAATCCGAAATGACGGCTATTTACAGCCGTACTTTTATTGTAACCAATCCTGCCGTCATCGGTAAAACCGTCAAGGAAACCCTTGCTCCGGTCAGGAATTCCGGATTTATTCTAAGCCGTATACGGAAGGAAACCGGCCGTACAGAACTCATTCAATCCACGACGGTTCTTGAATTGAACGACCACATCGTCGCGGTTGGAAACAAAGACGCCCTTGAGCGGGCCAAGTTGATATTCGGAGAACTGTCCCCGGAGAACCTGGTTGAAGAGATAAGCGATATCCGCTACAGAAGAATTTTTGTTTCCAACAAAGCCGTCGCAGGAAAGTACATCCGGGATCTGCACATCACCCGGGATCTGCGCGCCATCATCACACGCCTGAGACGCGGGGATGTCGACATTGTCCCGACACCCGACACTATTCTGGAGATGGGCGACCGCATCCGGGTCATCACGCAACGGGACAATATGGACCGTGTCACCCGGTATTTCGGCGATTCTTTAAAATCGGTCTCTGAAACCGATTACCTGTCCCTTTCACTGGGTATCGTCCTGGGAGTTTTCCTGGGAATGATTCCGATCCCGCTGGGACACGGGTTGAGCTTCAAGCTGGGATTCGCCGGCGGCCCGCTGGTAGCCGGCCTGATACTGGGGCGGATTGAGCGCACCGGGCCGATTATCTGGGAAATGCCTTTCAACGCCAACCTGGTCCTGCGCCAGGTCGGCCTGGTCTTTTTCCTGGCCGGCATCGGGACCAAAGCGGGAGACGGTTTCGGAACAACCTTCCAATCGGGCGGGTGGGAATTGATCGCCGCCGGGGCGATACTCACCTCCTTTGTCACGCTTACGACAATATTGGTCGGCAATTTATACCTCAAGCTGCCGATGTCTGCCGTGATGGGCATGATGTCGGGGATACAGACCCAGCCGGCATGCCTTGTCTATGCCAACCAGCAGACCGAGACCGACCTTCCCAATATCTGGTACACCACCGTCTATCCGGCTTCCATGGTAGCCAAGATAATCCTGGCGCAGGTGATTCTTTCCATATTGATATTCCTATGATCCCCTCATGAAAAATTCGGTCTCTTTATTCCGAACGTAATATTCCCTACGGGCATTGTATGGAATGAAAAGCGCCTTCATACCCTGGATCCGGCCCTTCTTCAACCAGGTGTTCATTCCGTACGCCCATGGGGTTTCTGGAAACCGGTACTGAAAAAAGTGCAGAAGAAGAACCCGGAGTTCAAGGCCAACAACCAGTGCGCCCGGGACATGTTCAATGTCGCCGTCGGGATCGTCCGGCAGCTTTCCATCATGGCGGCGCCGCTGATCCTGGTCAGCAAAAACCGGACGCCCTTTTCGGTCCTGATAGGACTTTTTATCCTGTCCTCCTGCATACTGAAGAGAAACTGCTTCAACCGGCTGGACGCGGATTAGTTATATACAATTTCTTATGGTCCAATTTTGATATCATGGAGGCATTTATTCGATACCGCGCCCCAGTGGAGAGGTGATTTCCACATTATCGATTTCATTATTCGATACAGCCCGTAAAAGAGAGGATGCTGCTTTGGATACATCAACTATAAACCTGCATTTTCCATCTCTCTGCGAACATTTAAGCTTTCCACGACGGACCAGACGTAGCGGCTGATCATCCGGAGTACGGAATCGAAATTGCGTGTTTAATAAATGCTTTTCGTATACACGCAGTTTCTCATCGCCTGAAACGAATTCGGCTTCAGATGGCTGGCTGGATGAAAGCACAATCAAAAATTTGGCCTCAAGATCTTCCGCAATCCCGGGATTTACTTCGACCATTCGCATTTTTTCCAGATCCCGGATTGCCTGTTCTTTAAAGGTCTCTATGTTTTCCTCCTCTACGAGCCCCGCCAGAAGCTTTCGAGCATCCGGATGTGGATAAATACCGACGGATGAAATCGCCAACTGCGGAATGGCTTTTTCCATGTCGCCACGCCGTAGATAAAGCAAGGACAGGTAGTAGGCGTTTTGCCCGGTTTGTTCCAGTTCCCACGCGCTCAAGAGGTACTTCTCGGCTTTTTCATAATCCTCTTTTTCAAGGTAAATATATCCGAGCGTCGTCCAGGGGGAGACGAAGTAACCGGTTAATTCGGGATTTATTTTGACAATTTCAATCGGCATATTGCGAAGAAGTAATTCTGAAATATTAAGCGCCTTTTTTGCATACTTTTCGGCAAGGTCCATTCTGTATTTGCTGGTTGCCAGCATTTGGGCGATTAAATTCAAATTAGCAGTACCGGAGCTTTCTTTCAGCGCTCTTTCAAATTTCAGAATGGCTTCCTCGCGTTGATTATCCAAAAATAATGCCATGCCAAGCCATATTTCGGTATCCGCATTGTCTGGTTTGATCCTTAAAGTGTTTTCAAATTCCGGGATCGCTTCAGAAATCCTGCCCTGCATTAATAAGATTCTCCCGAGACTGAAATGGACAACGTCATCCAGCGGGTCGATTTCCAGATGCTTCCGGTACGCCTGCTCAGACTCTGATAGACGCGCAAGTAACATACAGGCGTCTCCAAGATTTTGATAGGAATACTCATCATAAGGATTTATGGCGATCTGTTTTTTAAAACATTCAATCGCCTGTTCGTATTCCCCGAGACTCCTATAAACACGCCCCAGGTTGTTCCAGGCAAACCGGTGTTCCGGTTCCAGCTCAATAGTTCGCTTGAAGAGTTTCAGCGCTAATGAATAATCTTGATTCTCCAGAGCGGTATAGGCGCTTTCATGGATCTTATCCGCATCCTCTTCTTCGGTATTCAGAACCCTTTCGATAAAAGCAGCGGAAGGTCTCAGGTATTGTTCTGAATCGGATTTGACTGTCTGGTGAAAAGAATTGTGTTCCCTGGCACGACTTCCGGATATCTCCGGAGCACGTATTTCCAGGTTTCTTTCAGCAAACAGCACATTCCCATCGATCCGATATATGGACTCAAAGCTGCCGTAATCCCTTTTAACCGAGACAGGAACCGGAATGTTTACATCAAAATTTTCAGGAAGATTCATTTTAAGGCGGGCCGTTCTTTTAATCGGGTATCCCAGGTCTATAGGCTCTGGATCGGAAGAGTTATCAATACTGACTTTAGGAGGTAGAAAATAAGGAAGCGGCAGTTCGGCAACTGTCTGCTTTTTGTCCGATTTCTGGGAAATATTCAATAATCCCGAAAATTCATAATCGATCTGAAACGGTATTTGGGTATTCAGCGGATCCGTGGTTGTCGTATTCCTCACATCCCCGGGAAGATCGAAAGTGCTATTCAACTGCTCGGCTATTATATTCCAGTCCGCAGCCGGAATTTGCCGGAAGAGGTTCCGTAGTTGGATCTCTCTGTCCCCACGCGCCCGATAGCATACCCTTCCCGTAACTTTGCCCGATTCAGACAACTCCGCGTCAATCTCAATTTCCTCCCTAAAGGGGAATGGAGCGTCTCCGGGAATCTGCGAAAATTCCGCCGAACCATGCAAATGAATGATCAATGCTTTCTTATTTCTTAGAAAAGCGGGAAGAACCTGAAACGGAGCTGTTTCCACTGTTGTGTCCAGCCAGACGTCCGAACCTCCAAGATGCACTACCGTCAGGACGTGATTGAAACGGTCCGGGGAAGGGCAATCCTCCGTAATATCTTCATACACATTTGCGAGAACCGGAGAAGCGTCATACCCCGCTATTTCCAGCATGGCTGCAAGCAGGGTGTGCTTGTCCTTGCAGTCACCGTAAAGATTTTTTAACACCTCGTCCGCGAAATGAGGAATGAATTTACCTAATCCAAAAGACAGACTGATATAACGAATATCCGTCGATACGAAAGAATAAATTGCCTGTATCTTTTCAAGATCGGTTTTACAGTTACGAATCAAGTCTTCCGTTTTAGCTTGAAGCGCATCCGTCGGTGCCATCCTTTCCAGCTGAAGTGGTCTGTACCAGGAAGCAACCTCTTCCCAGTTGTCAAAAGTCGTCATCCGAATATCCGGCCGGGCTGCTTCTTCAATCTCTTCATCACTTAATGGTTCATGCTCTATGTTTTCGTCGTTGATTCCATCCTCCTTTTGATGCGTATGGGTCCATTCATAAACTTTGCCTGTTGATTCATCCTTTATCGACGGCGGGTACTCCGGTTTATGTTTCAGGTGGATTTCATACGCGGGCGGCAGGCTTACCTTCAGTTTTTCTTCCAGACACGTCACATCATTGACAAAACTGTGACTGAACCAGAAGTTTCCCGGTGAAAACGGCTTGAAATGAATCGTTTTTACACGATACTCCACCGCATCCCCGGGGCGCAGTCCGGGCAGAATGATATGCTTCTGTCGCAGGTCCGTATACTGATTGGCGATTCCGGCAAAAGGTTCGGTAACTTCAATTATGGAATCCGGTCCAACTTCAATGTAAGTTCCATCTTTTTTCAAGACCCGGGCCGTCAGTATCTCGAGCCGTTCGTGTCCCGACCAGTAGCCGAATACCAGTCGTCCCATTTCTTCGACTCCACCTTCATTACCCACTCTGGCAAGGCAATAACCTTCGGATTCATAACGTCCATCTTCCTGCACAGTGATTGTGGTGGAAATCTGATCAAAGATAATAGACTGATCAAGAAAATCACTGGAACTTTGATTTCCATCTTTTTTCCCCGGATCCTGTCCGAATCCGAATGAGATACAAAGAGCAAAGAGGAATACCATCAAGCCAGAGCGAGGACCCGACATAATCCACCCCCCAATTATGATTATCTATTGACAGAAAGAATAAACCGATTATACACCGACTGGAGGAAATAAGATATTAGACAATCCTGGCCATCTGGTTTTAGCGGTAACCGGTCCAGCTCAATCGAAAAACTGACGAAATATTAAGGATTCTCTAAAAGAAATCTTGATAAACGGCGGCTTGAGTACTATCTTAATATTTTGGTCATATGTTCATAATTATCAAATAAAGGACATATACCCGAAACAACCGGAGGGCCGGCATATGGGAAGGCGACGCATGCAACGGAAGGTCAGTATCATGCCTCAAATCAACCATTTCACGCCTACGGGAATCCCGCAGGCAGGCATGGACGAAGTGAACCTCCTTGTTGAAGAAGCGGAGGCCATACGGCTCAAGGATCTTGAAGGGCTGGAGCAGGAAGAATGCGCCTCGAGAATGCGCATTTCAAGAACCACCTTCTCGCGCATTCTCGATGCGGCGCGGCGGAAAATAGCGGATGCTCTCCTTAACGGGAAAGGATTGCGCATTGAAGGCGGCAATTTTGAAATGGCCGTGCGCCGCTTTCGATGCCTGTCCGGCCACGAATGGGATGTTCCGTTCGAAACCATGGTATCGACCCCGCCTGAATCATGTCCCAGTTGTGAGACACCCAGCATTATGCCCATTTCCCCGAAGGGAATAGGCTGGAGCGGTACCGCAAAGAAACGACGTTCCTGACAAAATTCAAATTCCAGCCGAAAGGCGGAGGCAGCGGTGACAAAGATAATAGAAGACGTGATTGCAACCTTGAATACGGAAGCCCCCGTAAGGGATATCCGCGTTGGTTTATTCCATAGCGCAGTCCTGACCCGCAACTGCGGCCTGGCGGCCACCCTGCCGAGGGATGCACTGAAACAGGAGCCGCCCTTGATGAAAGGACCGGGAACTTTATTAAGCAGGACCGCTTCGGAACTGGTCCAAATGACCCGGTCTCAAAGCATAATCGAATCGGCGATCGGCATGGCCGCCATCAATTCCCTTCTCGATATCGACGAATCTTCCTGCCGGAACCTCAATGCCCGCGATCTGATTGCCGAGAAGGGGAGAGACAAAAAAGTCGCGATTGTGGGGCACTTCCCTTTTATTCCCGATCTCCGGAAGGCGGTCAGGGAACTCCAGGTCATTGAAAAGAATCCTACAGAAGGCGACCTCCCGGAATCCGAAGCCGAAAACGTCATTCCCGATGCGGATGTTGTCGGCATCACGGGTACCGCATTTACCAATCGCACAATCGAGCATCTGCTGCAATTATGCAGTCCAGGCGCTTTTGTGGTTGTGCTGGGGGACAGCGCACCTTTATCCCCCATCCTTTTTGATTACGGGATTAACGCCGTATCGGGCACGAAAGTTATCGATCCGGACCTGGCCATACGCTGTATAAGCCAGGGCGCCAATTTCAGACAGATCAAGGGAGTTCTGAGGCTTACAATGATTCGAGGCCCTAAAGATGCGGTGTCTTAATTCGCCGGGGAAATGAATTCTTTAAGAATGCGGGGCAAACATACTTACGTAACCTGCAGATAAAAATAGAGCAAGGAGGAAACATGCTATTGGCGATTTCAGCCCGCGGCATCGACCTGGATACTGTGGTTGAACCACGGTTTGGTCGCTGCCCCTACTTTATCTTCGTCGATCCGGATACGATGGAGTTCCGTTCCATGGATAATACCAGCGCCATGGATGCAGGCGGAGCCGGTATTTCAGCCGCCCAAACAATAGCGAATGAAGGCGTACAGGCGGTCTTAACCGGAAATTGCGGTCCCAATGCTTTTAAGGTTCTGTCCTCCGCAGGAATTCAGATCGTGACAGGCGTTTCCGGTAGCGTGAAGGATGCTGTTCAAAACTATAAAAAAGGGAATTATAAAACGAGTCCCGGAGCCAATGTGTCGGATCATTTCGGCATGGAAGCATCCCCGGGTACAGGAGGTGGTGGTATGGGTAAAGGCGGCGGCATG